>CAKRWK010000023.1 GCA_934417455.1 uncultured Eubacteriales bacterium | reverse complement strand
ATACAACAATCGGAATTTCTTTTCCCGTGGCGGGGTTGACGGCCGCAACGCCGTCGAGTTTCACACCGGTTTTTTCTTTGACGAGTTCGGTGCGCTCAAAGTCGGATTTGCGGGCGGCGGCGGCGCGGTAAGACACGACCTCTTCGTAATTTTTCAGTTTGTCTTTCCACTTATCAATCACGGCGTGTTCGGGTGCAATGACCATATAGGTGGCGCCGAAAAGCGTGTCGCACCGCGTGGTGTAAACCGTCAGCGTGTCGCCGGCCGTCGTTGCAAAATTGATTTCGGCACCAGTGGAACGGCCGATCCAGTTAATCTGCTGAGTCTTGACGCGGTCTATGTAGTCAAGACCGTCGAGGTCGGAAATCAGTCTGTCGGCGTATTCCGTGATTTTCAGCATCCACTGGCTTTTGACCTTACGGATAACGGGGCTGTGGCAGCGCTCGCAAACGCCGTTGACCACTTCTTCGTTGGCAAGAACGACTTTACAGGACGTGCAGAAGTTGACGGCCATCTCCTTCTTATAGGCAAGACCGTGTTTGAACAGTTGGATGAAAATCCACTGCGTCCACTTGTAGTAACCCGGGTCGGTGGTGTTGATTTCACGCGACCAGTCAAAGGAAAGGCCGAGAGACTTCAGTTGCCCCTTGAAACGAGCGATATTGCGTTCCGTGACAATTTTCGGGTGAATTTTATTCTTGATGGCATAATTTTCTGTCGGAAGGCCGAACGCATCCCACCCCATCGGATAGAGGACGTTATACCCCTGCATTCTCTTCTTGCGCGCGACAATGTCAAGCGCCGTATACGGTCTCGGATGTCCGACGTGCAGTCCCTGCCCCGACGGATAGGGAAATTCCACTAACGGATAATATTTCGGAAGGGTAAAATTCTGCTTTGCTTCAAAGGCATGCGCATCGTCCCATGCCTTCTGCCATTTCGCTTCCACTTGTCTGTAATCGTAATTCATCTTTCTGTATCCTTTTCCGTTTTATCGTTGCTTTTGAGTTTCTCCCCGACCGAGGCCAGCCATGAGGAAGTGTCCAGCTGTGCGTCCTCGTAGAGTTTGTCAAGGCGGTAAAAATCCCTTGTCGGCCGGTCGAGAATATGCACAATCACGTCGCCGCAATCCACGAGAATCCATTCGCCGCCCCGCAGACCTTCCGTCCGTAGCGGGGGCATCCCCCTGTCGGAAAGATACGTCGACAGGTCGTCGCAGAGGGCGGCCGTATGCGTGCGGGAGCGACCGGTGACGACGACATAGAACTCCGTCATGCCGCCCTGTCCGTGATAGTCGTACACGCGGATGTCGCTCCCCTGTTTTTCGTAGAGGCGGTCAAACGCCGCATGCGCGGTGAGAAGCGCCCCCTGTTCTTCGGTTGTTTTTGCTTTCACGGATGAACCTCCGTTCTATGAATTTTCTCACCGGCTGTGCGGTATTTTCACCTCACCGACGGTTCCGTCGCTGTAAGTTTTATAGGCCATGTGAGAATCGGTATAAATATTGTCAAATGCCGTCCCCGCGTTTGTCAGCCGTCTTTGCGGGTCAAACGGGCCGTCGGTGGCACCGAGGGGAGAAAGCACGTCAAGCGCACCTTTGCGATAGACGACGGAGTAGGAAAGTCCCGTGTCGGTGCGCGTCGCCTCGCCCGGCAGGGTCACATAAGTCACCTCCGACGCGCGGGCATCGTCCGCATGACGGATGACAAGACCTGCGGCATTGAACAGGCCGATGTCCGTCAGAACTTCGCCGCCGAGCGTTGTGGCCATGCGGAACACTTCGTCGGCGCCGAGATGGTCGGCCGCCGTGCGGAAAAGAGCGGACAGAAACATTTTCTGCATATCCATGCGACCGAGGTCACCGGTGGCATACCCTTTGCGGTAGCGGACGATTTTCTCCGCGGCCGCACCGTCAAAGCGGTGCGTTCCCGCAGAAAAATACATGGCATCTTCTCCGTCCCCGTAGGCAAAATCCTCGGGGAACGTCATGTCAACGCCACCGAGAATATCCACCGTATCACGGAACGCACGCACGGTGAAAGCGACAACGCCGTCCGTCGGGACACCGAAAGTATCGGAAAGTGCCTGTCTTGTTCCGGCGACGGCCGTCGCACCGTCCTCGCCCGCCGCGCGGCGCGTGGCGTAATACTGATTGAGTTTGTTCTGCGCGCCGCCGAAGGCAAAGTAGGTATCACGCGGGATTTGCACAATACGGATTTTGCGCGCCGACGGGCAGAAGGAAGCGAAAAACATGACGTCGGCGTTCTGCGCCGCATCGTCAAGTCCGAGTATAAGATAGGTATACGTTTTATCTTCCGCGGCACCGCTCGCCACGGTTTCATGACATCCGGACAGAGCAGTCAGGGAGAAAATAAGAAAAATAAGCAAACATTTCTTTGCAGTTTTCATGCAAAACCTCTCAAAAATTCTTTTTGTTTAGGTTTTGCAAAAACGCATGATTTACGACAGGAAAAGTTTTGTCAGAACTGCATTTCTTGTCAGAATGGTTTTCTCGCTGATGAGAGAAGAACGGCCGATGAGAGACAGAACCGTCTCATCCACGGATGAGAGAACCGCCATATCCAGGGCGCGAAGACCTTCGCCGTTTTTTATGTCGCGCGCGAGTTTTTCGCGTACGGACACGCAAGAGGGATAAGTACGGCCGTCCTCCGTATAGTCGGCAATGAAAATAATTTTGTCAAACACCGTCATGTCTTCCCTGCCGGCGGTATGACAGGCAACGGCGCGGAGAATCTCCTCTGTTGCGAATGTCGGAAAATCGCGGAGAATCACGGCCGGTGCGGCATATGCATGCAGAATAGCCGTCATATTCCGCTCGGCCGGCGAAACATCGGCATGTCCCTCGTCTATCAAGCGAAGTTGCTCCTCCGTCGGAAGTTCTTTTGCAATGTCGTGCAAAAGCGCGGCGGCGCGAAGGTCGTTTTCCTTTTCCGGCAGAAAGGCCTGCGCAAGTCTCGCCGCAGCCGTTTCCACGCCGAGCGTGTGTTTGTACCGTTTTTCACTCAGGCGCGCGCGCACGGCGGCGCGTAGAGCGACAAGTTCGTTTTCATCTGTCACCGGTACAGTCCCCTTTCTTTGATGTAGGCGCGCACGGGCGCGGGGACGGTGTCTTCCGCCGCGTGGTGCGCGCGGATGGCCTCCGAGGAAATCTCGCAGACATCGGTCGGCACGGGATGTATGTCCGCGCCGAAGTGCGCACGGTACTGTGCGGTTTTTCTTTCGATTTCGGCCGTCAGCGCCGGGTCGTTCTCCCTTCGGACGGGACAGACCGTCGCAAGAGAAAAGATAACGTCCGGTTCATGCCATGTATCGAGGGTAAGAAACATATCCGTGCCGCAGAGCAGGTATAGCTTTCGTCCCTTTTTCGTCAGTTCGCGAAGCGTGTCGGACGTGTAACTCTTTCCGCCGCGGCGGATTTCCATGTCGGAAACTTCAGCCCGAGGAACATCCCGGAACGCGAGACGCGCCATGTGAAGGCGGTCATCGGCCGATACCCCCTCAGCCACTTCTTTATGCGGCGGCAGGAAGGTTGGTATCACAAGAAGTCTGTCGGGACGGATTTCACGGACAAAGGCTTCGGACGCCCGAACATGGCCGATATGCGGCGGGCTGAACGTGCCACCGAATACGCCGAGTTTTTCCTGTATCACGGAAGTTCAATCCTCCGTTTGAGCTCACGCGAAGAACGCCGATAAAGAACGACTTTGGAACCGACGGTGGTGACAACGTCAGCTCCCAGCGCCTCCGCGATTTGCGCGGCGGCTTCCTTCGCGGTATAGCCGCTGTTTTCGAGTACGCGGATTTTGATGAGTTCACGGGCTTCAAGCGCGTCGGAAAGACCGCGGCAAAGTTCCTCGCCGATACCGCCTTTGCCCACCTGATAGACCGTATCGGCCGTCGAGGCGAGCGAACGCAAAAAGGCACGTTGCTTACTGTTCAACATTAGGTATCTCCTTCCTCGCGGGCAAAGAGGGCACCGGCAAATTCGTCGGCGGAAAACGGCTTCATGTCGTCTATCTGTTCGCCGACGCCGATAAATTTTACGGGAATGCCGAGTTCGCGTTTCACGCTGAGGACGATGCCGCCCTTGGCCGTTCCGTCCAGTTTTGTCAGAATAAGACCGGTGATTTTGGCCGAAGATGTAAACTCTTTGGCCTGCACAATGGCGTTCTGCCCCGTTGTGGCGTCGAGAACAAGGAGAGTTTCCCTGTCCGCACCGGGAAGTTCGCGCCCGATAACCCGGTCGATTTTCGGGAGTTCGTCCATCAGATTTTTCTTGTTGTGCAGACGACCGGCCGTATCGATAATCAGAACGTCGGCGCGGCGGCTTTTGGCGGCCGCGATGGCGTCGAACACGACGGAAGCCGGGTCGGAACCGGCGGCCTGCTTCACGATGTCCACCCCGGCACGCTCACACCAGACGGTGAGTTGCTCCGCCGCGGCGGCGCGGAAGGTATCGGCGGCGGCCACGACGACCTTCTTTCCTTCGGATTTCAGCGTATGGGCAATCTTTCCGATGGACGTCGTTTTGCCGACGCCGTTGACGCCGATGACGAGAATCACCGACGGCGTCGTCGAAAGTTTCAGCGGCTCGTGTTCGCCGAGCATGTCCCGCAGAATGCGGTAGAGCTCGGAACGGACGTCCTCGGGTGCCGTGATTTTTTTGTCCTTCACGGTATCGCGGAGTTCGTCCAGAACCTCCTCGGTGGTTTCCACGCCGATGTCCGCCGATATGAGGAGTTCTTCGAGCTCCTCAAACAGTTCTTCATCCACTTTGCGGAAACTCTTGAACAAGTCGTCGATTTTTCCGAAAATGGCGTTTTTGGTCTTGGTAAGACCGCGTTTCAGTTTCTCAAAGAACCCCATCTAACAATTCCTTTTGCTTTCCTTCGATTTCGTTGACATTCAGTTCGATGGCCTGCGAAATACCTCTCTGCGGCATGGTTACGCCGTACAGACGGTCGCCGACTTCCATCGTGCCGCGACGGTGCGTAATCAGAATGAACTGCGTTCCGTCGTCGAATTTTTTTATGTACTCGCCGAAACGGAAAACGTTGACCTCGTCGAGGGCGGCTTCGATTTCGTCGAGAATACAGAACGGTGTCGGGTTGACTTTCAGGATGGCGAACAGAAGGGCTATGGCCACAAACGACTGCTCACCGCCCGACAGAAGCGACATGCTCTTGATGATTTTTCCGGGAGGTGCCGCCTTGATTTCGATACCCGACGTCAGAACGTCCTCGGGATCGGTCAGGGACAACTCGGCGCTGCCACCGCCGAAGAGTTCACGGAAGGTAATGCCGAAATTCTTGTTGATGGCGGCAAAGGCATTCGTGAAACTGTCGCGCATTTCAACTTCGAGACGGTTGATAATGCCGACAAGTTCTTCGTAGGACGACGTCAGGTCGGTATACTGGGTATTCAGCGCGTCGTATCGCGACTTGACCTCGGCGTATTCTTCAATGGCGCCGGGATTGTAGTTGCCGAGCGCGCGGAGTTTGGCGCGGAGAGATGCCTGCAGTTTGGCCGTCTCTTCCCTGTTTTCTTCCGTCACGGGCGGATATTGCAAAGTGACGGCGTCCTCGTAGGTAATTTCGTAGTCGTCCCAGAGTTGGGAACCGAGTTTATCCTGCCGCTCTTTCAGTTGGTTGAGTTTTGTCTCGCCGCGCAGCGTCGCTTCATAAACAACATCGCGACTGCTGTTTTTCTCCTTCTCCTTCTGACGGATAAGATTCAGTTCGCGGTCAAACTCATCCGTACCGCTTTCCACTTCCTTACGGTGCGATTCGAGGGCATTCAGCGTCTCGGCCAACTCATCCGTGGCTTTTTTCGTATTCGCACGGGTTTCGGAAATGGTGTCGCGCTTATGTTCGAGTTCGGCAATGCGTTCCTTCTGCCCGTTCGTTTCGCTGTCGAGTTCGGCCAGTCGTTCGTCCACGCTGCGCACCATCTGGTCGGCGGTTTCGATGTCTTTTCTCGTCTCTGTGGCCTGCAGATACAGATCGTTCGCTTTGCCGGCGCATTCGTCCTGTTTCTCGTCGAGCACGCCCATTTCTTCTCCCCGCTTGCGGCGGAAATCCTTCAAGGCAGCGACACGTTCCTCCGCGGCGGCAAAGTCGGCCGTGAGGCTCTTGATTTCCTCTTCGGCCTGCGACTGCTGACCGACGAGGTTCTTATAATCGAAGGAGAGTTTTTCGATGATGTTGCGGTTGGCCGCGTATTTTGCGTTGGCGTTGTCAAGGGCAGCAAACTGCGTACGGGACATGGAAAGGAGAAGTTCTCTCTCCTGCTCGGCGTCGGCCGCACGGTCTTTCGCGGCGCGGAGTTCTTCTTCCGTCCGATGGAGAACGTCCTCTCTTTCCGCGACCTTTTTGTCAATGCCGTCCGCTTTGGCTTTCAGATTTTCGATTTCCGTCATACGGGACAGGATACCGCTGTCGCGCTTGGCACTACCGCCGGTAAACGCACCGCCGGCATTGATGACCTGCCCGTCCAATGTGACGATTTTGACGCGGTAACGAAGGCGTTTGGCCGCAACGGAGGCATTGTCGATATTGTCAAACACACAGGTGCGCAAGAGGAGCCACTGCACGATGGAACGGTATTCATCCTCAGAGCCGACCAGCATATCGGCACGGCCGACAAAGCCGGCAAATTTTGCGGCCTCGCGGATTTCGTCCGTTTCCGTCGTCGGTTTGATGGCCGTAATCGGATAGAATGTGGCGCGGCCGGCGCCGGCATTTTTGAGGGCGCGGATGGCGGCTTTGGCCGTCTCTTCGCTGTCAACAACGACATTCTGCAGACTGGCGCCGAGGGCGGTTTCAACGGCGGTGATGTACTTCTTTTCCACCTGAATGAGCGAGGACAAGGGACCGTGGATACGGCCGACGCCGCCGATACGGCCGGCATTGTACTCCCGCATGACGAATTTAATGCTTTCGGCGTACCCTTCAAAATGTTCGCTCATGCGGCGCAGGGTGTCGGCTTTCTGAAGGAGCGTGTCGCGCTCAATGTTCATCTGCCCGATTTCCCGGAGGAGCGCGTCGCGTCTGTCGCCGAGTTCGGTGGCCTTTCCGGACGCTTCGGCCATGATTTGTTCTTTTTCTTCAATCTGCGTCTTGTATCCGGCGGCCGCGGCTTCGCAGCGGTCGGCCTCCTCTTTCAGCGCACGGCCTTCTTTTTCGTAGGTCTTGATTTCCGCTTCGATGTCCTGCGATTTCGTGCTGTCGCTGACCTTGGAATTTTTCAGCACATCCAACCGCACGCGCAAGTCGGTAGCCGCGTTTTCTTCCACGGTCAACTCGTCGAGAGCCTCTTCGAGTTCGCGTTTGGCGGCCTCCACTTTGGCGGCGAGTTCCTGCCCTTCCGACAGGTATTCGAGCCGTCGGTCAAGCAATTCCTTCATCTTGGCTTCATTTGCGCGGATGTTATCCTCGTACTCATTTTTATTGCCGAGGAGGACGCTTCTCGAGCGGTCGATTTCCGCCATGCGGGTGCGGCACTGCTCGATGAGTTCGCCCGAATGCATAAACTCGGATTCCGCCATACTGAGGGCATTATCAAGTTTGTGCATCTTCTCCGTCGCCTCGCGCACCTGTGTCAGCAGTTCGGCAGACAGTTGTTTGTTGGAGAGTGTTTTGTTGTAAAGTGTATCGTTTTGTTTACCGAGATCGGCAATCTGCGCCTCGAGAATTTCCAGTTCGTGTTTGGAAAGGCGGTATGCGTCATCCGCTTCTTTGATGTCATCGAGAATCTTTTTGCTGTCGTACAGCCACAGCGACACATCCGCGCGTTTTTTCTCCTCGTAGACGGCAAGACCACGTCTCGCCTTCTCCGCTTCTTTTTCGAGTGGGCCGACACGACCTTCCAGTTCGGCCAGAATGTCCTTGACGCGGTCAAGGTTGTCCTGTACGGTTTTGAGTTTCTTTTCCGACTCTTCCTTGCGGTGACGGTATTTGGAAATGCCGGCGGCTTCTTCAAAAATACTGCGGCGCTCGTCGCTCTTTTTGGAGACGATTTCCGCGATTTTACCCTGACCGATGATGGAATAACCTTCGCGGCCGACACCCGTATTCATAAAGAGTTCGTAGATATCGCGCAGACGTTTCGGTTCCTTGTTGATGAGGTATTCACTCTCGCCCGTACGGAAATAGCGACGGGTAACGGACACCTCGTCAAAGGGAGAATCGAGACGGTTCGGCTCGCAGTTATCAAACACGACGGTGACCTCGGCAAAGCCCATCGGACGGCGGTCGTCCGTGCCGCCGAAAATAACGTCTTCCATTTTGGTACCGCGGATATTGCGGCTGGAAAGTTCGCCGAGCACCCAACGCATGGCGTCCGAAATATTGGACTTGCCGCTTCCGTTCGGTCCGACGATGACGGTGGCGCCGCGTTCAAACGTAAGCACCGTGCGGTTGGGGAACGATTTGAATCCGTGAAGTTCCAGTGATTTCAAATACATAGTTTCATACAGCGTTTGCCGAAGGGCAAAACTTCCTTTTCTTTAACATGTTTCAGGGTTCGACGCCGAAGAGTTGCAGTGCGGAGCGCGCCGCCTCGGTCTGCGCTTCCTTGATGGTAGCGGCCTCGCCCGTACCGACGGTATTGTTGTTGACACGGACTTCCACTGTAAAGCGGCGGTTGTGCGCCGGTCCCTCTTCCTTTACGACCTCGTAGGCCAGTGTCGCGGAACCGTCCTTTTCCACCAGTTGCTGCAAGGACGTTTTCGCATCGGCGGCAGGAGAGAGAGACACGCCGTCAAGTTCCGGGAGAATGAGGTTCAGCACCGTATCGGCATACGGTACGCCGGAAGCCGCGGCGTCCAGATACACGGCGCCTATCACGGCCTCCGTCGCGTCGGCCAGTACCTTCGGCCGCGTGCGGCAATCGGTACTTTCTTCCCCGTGCCCGAGGTGAAGGTATTCACCGAGAGACAGACGGGCAGCCACATGCGAGAGTGTCCGCTCACAAACCAGTTGCTGACGGATTTTTGTCAGGTTTCCCTCGGCATAGGCGTGAAATTGACGGTAGAGATATTCGGACATGACAAGTTCGAGAACGGCATCGCCGAGAAACTCCAGCCGTTCATTGGAGGGATAGGAAGCACCGCGACTTTTCTGTTCGTTGGAATAGGACGAGTGCGTCAGGGCATTTTCCAGATATGACGGGTCAGCAAACGTATAGCCGAGTGCGGCCTGCAAACCGGAAATATCTTTTCCGATAGCCATATTTCCCTCCTTTTTTGTCAATAATTGTTGTCTTTTATCAGATTTTGTCCATACCTTCCGCATCGGCAAGCAGTTTTCTGTCGTCATATTCTTCGGCAAAGGCGGTAATGTCCGCATTGATGCCTGTATTGACGAAATTGATGGCTTGCTTGACGGCGTTTTTGATGGCTTTGGCATCGGACGAGCCGTGCGCCTTGATGACGGGACGGCGGATACCGAGCAGGGGCGCGCCGCCGTGTTCCGACGTATCGAAACGGAGTTTCAGCGAGCGCAGTTTCTCTTTTAAGGTCATGGCGGACAGTTTGGTGGCGAAGTTCGAGAGAAGAACGTCCTTCAAAATGCCCATCATGTATTTACCCATGCCCTCGGTGGCTTTTAAGAAGATGTTCCCCGTATATCCGTCCGTGACAAGCACGACACAGACGTTGAATGGCACGTCCTTGGCTTCGATATTGCCGACGAAATTGAGGCCGCTCTCTGAAAGCAACTGGTAGGATTCCACCTGCAGGCTGTTGCCCTTGTTGTACTCCGTACCGTTGTTGAGTTGCCCGATACGGGGACGGTCGATGCCGTAGATTTTTTCCATGTACTTGGAACCCATAAAGGCAAACTGAGAGATATTGTCGGACGTAATGGTCAGGTTGGCGCCCGAGTCCATCAGGAGAACGGGATTATCGAGCGGGAGAATGGTGGCTATACCGGCGCGGCTGATGCCCTTGATACGACGGACAATCAGGGTGGCACCGGTAATCAGCGCACCGGTGTTGCCGGCGCTGACGAGCGCGTCGCCGGCCCCTTCCGACAGCATTTTCATGGCAACACTCATGGAAGAATCGCGTTTTTCGCGGACAACACACATGGGTTTGTCTTCCATGGTGATAACGGAAGGTGCATGTGCGATGGTAATTTTTTGGAGGTCAATGTCGTTTTTCACCGCAATGTCG
>CAKRWK010000022.1 GCA_934417455.1 uncultured Eubacteriales bacterium | reverse complement strand
TAATGCGTTCCGAAAATGCACCCTTAGCTCAGGTGGTAGAGCAACTGACTCTTAATCAGTGGGTCCAGGGTTCGAGTCCCTGAGGGTGCACCAGAAAAGTGCCCCGCCGCAGAGGGGCACTTTTTGTCGGAATAAAAACCATATTCGTTACCCGGAATACTTTAGGAGGATTCGTTCAAATAAAAAAATTTCTGTCGGTTCTTGTTTTCATTTCGGTTCTTATCGCGTGTATGGGGGTTCTCTCCTCTTGCAATTCCTCGCTTTCCAAAGTATCTCTGAAGAAAATCTATCTATCTTCCGAAAGTTCTGCGAAAGAACATTCGCTCCGGAATCCGTCTGCTATTGCGGAAAATGCGGAGAGAATGCCCTCCGGAATTGTTCGGACGGGGCTTGTCATGGATGCCGACAGAAAAGCAGGCATCACCGCCTTGGCGGACAAAACGGAGGAGAATATTGCGCTGCGCAGCGCCAAAAGGACGGTTGATGACAACGGCGTCACGGTCATTCTGAAGGAAGAAAACGTAATTTATCTGACTATTGAACTTGACAACACGGAAGATTACTATATCATGGATTTCAAACTTTTCTGTGAAGAGGAAGACCTTGAAGTCGTTACCCGTAGCAGTAAAAGAACCGTCAAAGCCGGAAGCAAGATGACGTTTCGTTGGGACGAGGCCATTATCACAAACGGCAACCAGTCCGCGACGTTTGAAGTCCATCTGAGCAAGTCCGATGTATCTCCCGATAAAATCAAAATCAGCGATATGTTTTACAGCGACAAAGGCGACGGAAGCAACCGCAAAGCCGTGAATCTCAACAACAAGGAGATTATTACAGTTTATAAAGTCGATCAATTTTTGGAAACCGTAGAAAGAAGAAACTATTTTGACGCCTTTTATTTTCGGCTCAACGCGGCCGAGAATTGTACTGTAAAAGGCGTGTATGTGGATGACACGTCTTTCAAACCGGATGAAAACGGCGAATACGCTGTTCCGGGCGGGCATCTTCGGATTGAGTATGATTATGCCATCGACGGTGGCCCCGTTTACCATGGGGCTTTAGAAGAAAACATTGAACTGTTAAAGTTGGAATATGCCGGAGATCCCAACGTTCGTGAAGGGATATACATAAGCTATACGGTAGAACCGCGCCATTATTTCACTATAGATGTATACATGAAAGTGACCGGAACAGATGCGGATATATTTTACATTGAAGAATACAGAGATGTCTACATTGGCAAAAATACGAACGTTCACCCAATATGCGGTGAAATGATTGACTATTGGTTTCAAGTTCCTGCAAACGTATATTCCATACACGTCAACATCGCCGGTTCGGGTTTTACCCTTGAAGAAATTGCCGAAATTATTAACGTAACAATTGTGGACTATGGAATGTAATATCGCAAAATGAAGTTTCTCCGCCATTGTATGAAATTTGAGGTCTAAGGAATGCTCCGAGTTCAACGGTCTGTAAGTTTTTTCTTACGGACCGTTTTTTGTTTGTAATCTAAAAACGCAATTTGGAAGATGAATGTTCGCCCGTAAAAGTACCTATCTCCGAAAAATAAATTTTCGTCCGGAGGGGGCTCGTTTTTTATGCGGATGTCTGTTGCCTCTTGACACTTTCCGTTTTGTACGGTATAATAAGGAAGGGGGCGAGTCCCCATGACGTTTTTTATTGAAGAAGCAAAGAATAAGAGAGGAGAACAGAACATGACAGACGAACCGATGATGACCCCGGAGGAAAACGGAACCGCCGTCGGAGAAATTTCTGCGGAAGTGCCGAAAGCGCCGCAGGAGGACATCCCGAGAGAAGGCGGGGCGCCCGACGGAGAAAAGGCTCCGGAACGTAAAAAATCCCGAAAGAAAATTGCCCTTCTCTGCGTCGGCGGAGTGGTGCTCCTTACGGGCGTTGCCCTTTTGATTTGCCTTTGGGCCGGCGTTTTTTCGCATCGGACATATGACCTCTTTTCGGACAACGGACTCCTGCTTGTACAGCGCAACGGATACTACGGGTATGTCGATAAGAAAGGCGAGGAAGTCATTCCCTGCGTTTACACCGAGGCAACGCCGTTCTGCAATGGATACGCCGTCATACAGGAAAAAAGCGACGGAAGTTATTTCTACATAAACACCAAAGGCGAAAAGGTCATCGACCTCCCGTTTTACACGGCGGAAGAATTCGATTCGCACGGGCGCGCCGTCGTAAGGCGGCATAAGGACACGTTCGAGCTCATCGACAAAAAAGGAAAGACTGTTTTCTCGGCGGACAGCCTCATGTCCTATGACAACGGCTACTATGTGTACGGAGAGAAAAAGGGGGACATTACCGTCTACGGCATTATCGACGCCCGCGGAAAAACCGTCCTTCCCGCCAAATATGACGGCATCCGTTTTCTCATCGACACGGAAAAAACGGAATACGGAAAAGACCTCATCGTTGTCACAACCAAAACAATCTCCGACAGTTTCGACGCGCTTCTGACAGTCAGAGGAAAAGAACTTTTCCGCACGGAACTCGGCGGAAAAATCGGCTATGCGTGCCAGAACGAAAGAATCCGTTTCTCAAAAAAGACCGACGGAAACGCGCTGTTCGGTTATATCAATAAAAAAGGAGAAGCCGTCGTTTCCGCCGACTATGAAGAAGCGTCCGATTTCTGCGGAGGGCTTGCCTGCGTTACGGAAAACGGAAAACAGAAGGTCATTGGCACCGACGGAAAAGAAATTTTCTCTCTTGCCGAAGGCCATCAGATAGAAGCCATCGACCCGGACGGCTACCTGCTCGAATGCGTGGACATCGGTGGAAAACAAACGTACGGCATTCTGAATAAGCAAGGGGGCGTTTCTGTTCCCGCTATTTATGACGGGCACATTTTCTCCGCGTACGGAAATGCCGGTCTGACACACCTGTTTGACGGCAACGGAAACACCGTTCTTTCTAAGGGCGAAACATGCGCATTGGTGAAAAAGGGCGGCAAGATTTTGAACGAAAAATATGCCGCCGTACTGTACCGTCTGCTTCCGGGAAAGAAAGACCTTTATCTGGCTGCAACGGAGGCCGACGGCAATCAATGGGACTGCCTTGACGGAGACGGAAACGTGCTCTTTTCCCTGCGTTCCGGCGTTGCGCCGGCCATAGAGACCTATGTCTTCCCCGTCAGCGACGACGGGTACATCGTTGTCAAAGACACGGTCACAAACACTTACGGCGTTGTCGACGCCACTGGAAAAACCGTGGTTCCCTTCATCTACGACAGTATTTACTCCTATTACGGATTGAACCAAAAATAAGCCGACAAAAAAGGCAGGGGCACTTCTGAAGTGTGAAGTGCCCCTGCCTTTTTTGTTCAGTTTCTGGCGAACACCACGGTGTCTCCGTTGCGAGTATATTCATACTTGCTGCTCGCCCATTCGGTAACGTTTTGACGGGTGGACATATCCTCGTTATGGAAAACAATCCAGACGGGTGTTTCCACATCGGTTTCACCAAAAAGCGCGGCGGAAAGTTCGATGTCGGCCTTTATCGTTTTGCCGTCTTTCACATCGGCACCGTTCAGTTTGAAAAGCACGGTTTCGGTGTAGGAATCCGAGAAAAGCGGGTCGTCAAACGTTATGCCAAAGGTAAAAGTCCGCGTCGTGTCAGCTTCCGATTTGGCCGAAAACATGACCTTCATCCGATAAGTGCCGTCCATTTTTTCCGGCAATGTATAATCGGCGGACACGCGGTCATTTTCTTTGTTGCCGTCCCCGATGCCGAGGGACACTTCGTAGTAGCCGCAAGAAGCAAACATAGTCATCATGGCCAAAGCAAGCACGAAAGCGACAAGCTTTGTGTACAGTTTTTTCATTTTTTATCTCCATTCAAAAAATTAAAATACCGAATATGTAATCATGCCGAGTGCGGCGGACAAAAGAATCAGTGCAATCGGCGACAGCCGTTTTTTGCGGATTTTTTCGTACAGCGTCCCGACAAGGACAATACAGAAGAAAATGCCGACATGCCGCGGGTCGGAAGTAGCGACCGACGCAAGCGTTCCGCAGGAAAAGACAGCGGTCATCACAAGCGTCACGCCCGTACCGAGAATCAGTCCGACGACGGCGGGGCGAATGCCCGACAGGGCGGCGGCAACGCCCGCATAACGGAGAAGTCCGCGCACGAGCGAGGCAATCAGCAGGATGATAAGAAACGCGGGAAGCACGACGCCGAACGTGGCAAGAAGCGCGCCGGGAAAGCCGCCCTGCGACGAGCCGACAAAGGTGGCCATATTCACGGCAATCGGCCCCGGCGTGGATTCCGCAACGGCGACGAAATCCATAACTTCGGCATCCGTCATCCAACCGTAAGACGTCACGGTTTCGCGGATTATGGCAATCATGGCATATCCGCCGCCGAAAGAAACGGCGCCGATTTTGAGAAATGAAAGGAAAAGTTGCAAGTATATCACGGCCGCTTCCCTCCCCTCTCACGGAAACGGTCAAGTGCATACACGGCAAGACCGAGCACCGCGCCGAGCAAAATCCAGAGCACGGAGGAAAAATTCATCGCAAAAAACGTTGTCAGCACAACGCCGGCCGTCACGCCGCAAAGGAGCAGAAGCGACAGCGGATTCTTCTTCATTTCACAGAACATATGCACCCCGGCGGAAAGGACAAGATACGCAACGCAGACGCGGATGCCTTCAAACGCATACGCAACGTATGTAAGGGACAAAAACGCATCGAAAAACAAAGATATGATGTAAATAATCACAAAAGAAGGGATGCAAACCGCCACCGTGGACAGAAGCGCACCGAAGAATCCGGCGACGGTATACCCGACGTACGTGGCGCCGTTGATGGCAACGGGACCGGGGGTGGACTCGGCAATGGCGACCATATCGAGAAATTCGTCCTTGCCGAGCCATTTCTTTTTGTCGACAAATTCGCGTTCGAGAAGCGCAATCATGGCATACCCGCCGCCGAACGTGAACAGGCCGATTTTCAGCATGGAAAAGAACAGTTTCGGAACAAGCGCGGCGTTTTTCATATCTGTCATGTGGTCGGGATGTCGATGCTGCCCACCACGTAATTGATAAATGCGTCAATCGTCAGCGTTTTCCAGTATCCGGGGGCTTTTCCCTTGTAGGCATCCAGCGCGTTCAGCTTCGCCTGCGTGCCCGCGTCGATGGTGACAATGTTCGCACTGCCCGGCTCGCCGACAAGAAGTTTTCCGATGGGATTGTTTCTCACGGCGTCGGTGGCCGCGCCCGAAATATCGGTCAGTTTCGTATCGGGAGCCAGGAGCATAAGGAACCCGGTGCCGAGTTCTTCCTCGGAAAAGACGTCGCGAAGGGTCAAACCTTCAAGAACCGTACTCGTTTCACCCAGTTTCGTTCCCGACAGTTTATTGACAAGCGGAGATGTTTTAGTCTCGCCGTCGTACCACCAACCGTCTTTGTTGGTATATCCGAGGAGGTCGCCTATCAGAGTATTGTTGATTTCCGTATCGAGTTCGCCTATCGGCACGTTGGCGATGGCTCTCGTCGCGCCCGTGACTTCCTCGTCGCTGTTTTCACCCACATACCATTTTCCGTCGCGGAAGTCATAGCCGAGTGCCTGCGCCACGGTGACGGTTTTCAGATGCTCGACAACGACTTTTTTATTTGTCATATCGTCGATTGTCAGGTCGGCGAATGCCACCATCAGGCCTTCCGCCCGGGTTCCGTCCTTATCGTACCAGTCGGACGCTTCTGCCGGTCCGCGGTTTTCCCAACCCATGATTTCGCCAAAGCGAAGCGTATCCACGCGGGTGGAAATGTTGCCGACTTCTTCGTCCGCCAACGCAGCCATGACGCCGGTCACCTCGTTACCGTCGCTGTCTCTCCACGTAACTTTGCCCGTCTCTTCGTTGACTTCCTTTTCATAACTGAGAACATTGTAAAGTTTCACCGTCTGCACGGCGGCGGTCACCTTGTCGGGTTCCTTGGAAAATTCGCGGACGGTCAGATGGGCAAAGGCTTTCATAATGCCCGTGGCTTCAACGGTGCATTCCACGTCCGTATACCAGTTGCCGTCCTCGCCTTTATGCCAACTCATCATATCGGCCACGGTGACGTTGTTGACTTCATTTTCGAGGTTGCCGACTTTCTTGTCCGCAAGAGCGGCCATAATGCCGCCAACTTCGTTGCCGTCTCCGTCTCTCCACGTAACTTTTCCCGTAACCTCGTCGGTTTCCTTCTTATAGCCGAGCGCGTCGGCCAGTTTCATATCGCGCACTGCGGCATCCACCTTCTCGCTGCCGGACGAAAAATCTCCGATGGTGAGGTCGGCAAATGCCACCATCATGCCGTCGGTCGGTGCTCCGTTTTCATCCGTCCAGATTGTCTCGCCGGTTTCTTCATCAACCGTCTTTGTCCAGCCCATGATTTCATAGATGCGGATATTGTCCATGTCGTCTTCAAGGTCACCAACCTTCTTCGGTGCCAGGACGGAGAGAATGCCGGACACAGCGACAAGTTTGTTGCCGCTTTCTTTGCTGAAATAGTCGCTGCCGATCAACTCATAGTCGTTTTTCAGTTCACTGCGGCTGACGTTTTTATAGAATTTGTGGTTTTCGCCCTCGGTAAGGCCCATGGCCTCCGCAAGGGACACTTTGGTTTTGATTTCGTTTGTGACTTTATCGTCGTTGCCCATATCACCGACTTTCAGGTCGCCGATGGCGGCCATCACGCCGTACGCCATACGGAGTTCGACATATTCACCGAGGGTTTCGTCCGATTTGACCGAAAGCGCCTGCCACTTGTCACTGCCGCCGATTTTGCGGTATCCCACGCACTCGCCGAGATCCAGCGCGTCCATGGCTTCCGACATGTCGCCGATTTTGGTATCCGCAAGGTGCGCCATGACGGCGGAAACCTTTTCTGTGCACGCCTCGTCCGTATACCAGACGGTGACACAGAGGTCGTTGCCGTCCGCATCCTTCATGCGGTTTCCTTCCTCATCGTAGGCAGGATATTCCTTACCGTACAGGTCCATGACCTCGGAGAGGGTCATATCGTCCGTGGAAATCTTGCCGTCCATCACATCGCCGAAAAGGTAATTGGCAAAACGCGCTTCCACACCGGTGACCTCGCTGCCGTCGTCTTTTGTCCATTTATACGTGGCAGCCACGGGGTTGCCCTCGTCGTCCACGGACGCGGGCTCTTTTTCCTCTCCCTTGGTGTAATCCATCAGTTCACCGACGTACAGGTCGCGGAATTCGTCGGTAATTTCGTAGTTTTCCGTATGCAACACATCGCCAAGGCGGATATTGGCCAGTCGGTCGTCCACGCCCGTGAGTTTTTCTCTGACGCCGTCCGCATCTGTGCGGTACCAAAGATATTTACCTTCTCTTTCGGGGTCGGCGTCACCTTTTTCATACCCGTCCATGAGTTCCCCGATGTAGAGGTCGTCAAAGGAGGAGGTAATCTCCTTGCCGTCGAGCAGATCGCGCACAGAAATGTCCGCCACGGCTTTGTCCATACCGGAAACCGCCGCGCCGTCTTTTGTCCACCCCGTAATTTTCTCCGGGTCCGTCGCGTCACCGTAAACGGGTTCATAATCCATCAGGTCACCGATATAGAGGTCGGAAAACGCATCGGAAATCTGATAGTTTTCATCGTTTATCAGTTTGTCGAGGGAAATGTCCGCCACGGCTTTGTCCATACCGCCGAGTTCGGTGTCCCCTTTCTTCCAGCCAATGCGGTTTCCGCCTTCGTCCTTTATTTTGTCATAGCCGAGCACTGTACCGAGGTAAACATCTTCAAACAGTTTGGAAACGCTGAGTTCGTGTTTGCCCGTTTCTTCATTCTTCACAAGAATGTCCGCGACGGTCTTTCCTTCCAGAATCCCGGTCAGTTTATCGTCAAGCGCGGAGCCAGCCAGTTCGGAAAGTAGGCACTCGCCGATGTCGTCGCGAATCACACCGAACACGTCCCCTCCGTTTGTTACCTTATCGAGAATCGCGCCGAGGGAAAGGGGCGCGATGAGTTCGTTCAGCGTCGGTGCGGATGCGTCCGCGTAAACTACGTGATAGATGCCCTCGTCGTCCTTTTCGTAAGTGACATTCAGAAAATATCCGAGTTTGACGTCTTCGAGCAGATAGCCAAGTTTGAGGGCAATGACATCCTTGAACGTTTTGTTTTTCAGCGCGTCTTTGGCCGGGTCGGACAGAACGCCGTCCGGAACAAAATTATAGACGTAATCGACCGTCGTATTCTCCAGTATGTAGTTCATGCCGTCGGCCGAGAAGAGCGTCATAAGCGGTGCCGTCCGCCACGCATCGGCGATATATGCTTCGGTGCCGTCCGGCAGGACGAGACCGTACCTTTCCATCAGAAGATTGAGCGTCAGGTCGTCGCCGTATCCCACAAGGGACTGCACTTCCGCTATGAGGTCCTTCACGGACAGAGCGGTCAGATCCACCTTTCCGTCTCCCGAGAGAAGGTCGTCCGGGAATTTCGGCGCAATGCCCCACTCGGTGAGCGTTCCGTAAGAAACGGAACTGTACACATAAACGCCTCCGAGAACCAGTGTTCCGGCGCAGGCCGCAAAACCGATAACGAAGGCAAGGAGCAGAGAAAGAAATCGTAACATGGCGTTCTGTCTCACTTTCTTTTTCGCGCGCCCTTGCGCGCAAAGCATTTTATCATTTGTATTAAATATTATAGCATCTTCCCGCGCGCATTGCAAGAGATTTGAAAAAATTCCTGCTTTTTCTTTCATTTTGCATAATCGTTCAAAAATAAATGCAAAAATCGGCATTTTCCGCTTGACTTTTTGCAAAAAAAGAAGTATAATAATCGGAAAACTATCAGAATCCGGAGAAAAGAATTATGAACATGAAAATTCTGAAACTGTTGGAGCGGGATGCGCGCATGACGGCCGAAGACATTGCGGCTGTCACCGGTCTTTCGCCAGACGAGGTGCGCGCTGACATCCTCGATATGGAAAAAGAACGCGTTATCTGTGGTTACAAAGGCGTTATCGACTGGGAAAAGGTATCATCGGACAGAGTTTCTGCTATTATCGAACTGAAAGTGGCGCCAAAGGCGGGATTGGGGTTTGAAGAGGTGGCCGCCCGTATTGCCAAATATCCGGAGGTAGAGTCCGTTTCCCTGATGTCGGGCGCGTATGACCTCAACGTCGTGGTGCGGGGAAAAACATTTCAGGAAATCGCCATGTTCGTCTCCAAAGAATTGGCGGTCATTGACTCCGTAACCTCCACCTCCACGCAGTTTGTCATGCGCCGGTACAAGGAATTTGACATTTCTCTGACGGCTGCCGACGAAGACGGAAGAGAGAACATTTCCTTATGATTCGATACGAAAACATTCTGTCGAAAACGGTGCGGGACATCCGCCCGTCCGGCATCCGCCGTTTCTTTGACCTTGCCAACACCATGGAAGGAGTCATTTCCCTCGGCGTCGGCGAGCCGGATTTTCCGACGCCGTGGCAAATCCGCGCGGCTGGCATCCGCTCTCTCGAGCGGGGCGCAACGCGATACACGGCCAATCGGGGCATGCCCGCTCTCTGCCGGGAAATCGCCATGTATACCGAGAGAAAGTACGACGTCTCCTACGACCCGAAAACCGAGGTTCTCGTTACCGTCGGCGGCAGTGAAGCCATTGATGCCGCACTGCGCACCGTCATTGAGCCGGGCGATGAGGTTATTATTCCTCAGCCGAGTTATGTCTGCTACGAGCCGCTGACGCGACTTTGCGGCGGTGTGCCCGTCATTCTTGAAACCAAGGCGGAAAACGATTTCAAAGTCACCCCGGCGGAATTGCGCTCGCTGATAACGGACAAAACCAAAGCGCTGGTACTTCCCTACCCCTGCAACCCGACGGGTGCCGTCATGGAGCGGGGCGACCTTGAAAAGATAGCAGCCGTACTTGACGGCACCGACATTCTCGTCATTTCCGACGAAATATACGCCGAGTTGACCTTCGGCGGCCGCCGCCATACGACGGCCGCCGCCGTGCCCGGCATGAAGGAACGCACCGTCGTTATCGGTGGGTTTTCCAAGGCCTTTTCCATGACGGGCTGGCGGCTCGGGTATGCCTGCGGCCCCGCACCCGTCATTGCCGAAATGACGAAAATTCACCAGTATGCCATCATGTGTGCCCCCACTACATCGCAGGCGGCCGCCATAGAGGCGCTGCGCGACTGTGACGATGCCGTCGCCGCCATGAAAGAAGAATACGACGACCGGCGCCGCATCATCGTGGAAGGCTTCCGCCGCATCGGCCTTCCGTGCAGGGAACCGAAGGGGGCG
>CAKRWK010000021.1 GCA_934417455.1 uncultured Eubacteriales bacterium | reverse complement strand
CTCACCCACGGTGACAATGTCGGCCGGGTATTCCCCGTTTTCTATCAGACGGCCGAGCTTTTCGCACAGAATGCGGCGGAAATACTCGTGGCGCGTGTAGGAGAGGAAACTGCGGCTGTCGGTCAGCATGCCGACGAATACGGAAATCAGGCCGACCTGCATGAGGGCTTCCATTTGTTTTGACATGCCGTCCTTCTGGTCGCAAAACCACCACGCGCTCCCGAACTGGATTTTTCCGCGCACCCCGCTTTGCGCGTCGCTTCCCCCTTGGAAGCAGTTCATCAGGGTGGCAAGGACTTCGTTATCCCGCGGGTTGAGGCAATACAGTATGGTTTTCGGAAGTTCACCCGTCTCGTCAAGAGCGGAGAGAAGCGCGGAGAGTGCGGGTGCGAACGGCGCATCGCCGACGGAGTCGTACCCCGTGTCGGGACCGAGCGTGCGGTAGGCACGACCGCTGTTGTTGCGCAGCGCGCCGATATGATATTGCTGTACCCATCCCTTTTTATGATAAAGGCGGCCGAGAAAAACAAGCAGGTGTCCTTTGTAGCCGGCGACCTCTTCCGCCGTCAGTTTCTCGCCGCGGCGGCCTTTGGCAAACGCGGCCGCCGCCGTAGCCGGGCTGACGGCACGGTATTCCACGCGGTCAAGCGCATGGTCGGAACAGACGCAACCGACCTCGTCGAAAAAGTCCACGCGTTCGGCCAGCGCGCGCTCAAGGTCATCGAGCGTTTCGACAGGATATCCGACGCGCGCCTCCAACGCGGCAAGCCACGGCAGGAAGGTGTCCCTTTCGATATTCAACGCCTTATCCGGGCGGAACGCCGGGAGAACACGCACGGAAAACGTCGGGTCCTTTTTCATGAGAATATGGTATTCGAGAGAATCCGCCGGGTCATCCGTCGTACAGACGGTTCTGACGCGGCTGACCTCCATCATTTTCCGCGCCGTCAGGGTTTTGAGTTTCTCTCCGGCCTCGCGGTATATTTTTTCGGCGGTCGCCGGCGACAGGATGTCGTCTATACCGAAAAAGCGGCGAAGTTCCAAATGTGTCCACGCATACACTGGATTGCCGATGGCATACGGCATCACGGCGGCATACGCCGCGAATTTTTCCTCATCGGAGGCATTTCCCGTAATTTTCTCCTCGGGAATGCCGAATTCGCGCATCAAACGCCATTTGTAGTGATCGCCGCCAAGCCATACCTCCGTCAGACTGCGATACTTTTTGTCCTCGTAAATCTCCTTCGGGGAGAGATGACAGTGAAAATCGAAAATCGGCATATTCTCGGCATAGGTATGATAGAGCGTTTTTGCCGTTTCCGTGGAAAGAAGAAAATCTTTATCGAGAAATGTTTTCATGGTGGGGACGGTTCCTTTGCTTTTTTCTTCATTTTATCATATATCCGGAGAAAATACAACACACCGGAAGGGAAAAATCCTGCCTCTCCGTCAACTTTTTTCGGAGCGTTTCGGAGGTACGTTCGGTTTTGTATACTCTTTCACTCTTTTTTCGGCAAAGTGCACAAAACGCGCCCCCTATGTTTTGTGCAATTTTACCAAAAAAAAAAAAAAAAAAAGAATGACTTTTTGTTTATTTTGCCGTTGACAAGCCTTTCGCCCAGGTATATGATGAATTTGTTAGTCCTCATCCTGCGACGAAAGGAGAAAACACATGAAAAACACACCGTGCACCGCACGGCGTTTCAGCCCTCCCGAAATGACCGTGGAAAACTTCAAGGAAGAAGACATTATCACCACCAGTGGAAAAGACGAAATCGAATTGCCGGACGTGCCGTTTGGCGACACGACGGACTAAGAAAACAAGAAGGAGAAAACGCACATGAGCAAAAACCGAATTTTCAAACGGATGCGGCGAATCCTGTTGGTTCTCACCGTTATGATTCTGTCCGTCACCGCGCTGTTCGTACACGTTCTGGCAGCAGACGAATCCGTCAAAATTACATCAGAAGTCAGCCTGACACTGAACGAAAAGATTGACCTCAGTTTCTATGTGCAACTTACGGGAATTGACGACAAAGAAAACGTCATCGGTACGTTTGCCGACGATGAAGGCAATGTTCTTGCCACCGTCAAAGGCAGTGAAGCCACGGAAAAAGACGGACTTTACCGTTTTATCTATACCGGCATCACCCCGCAGTATCTCGACAAAAAAATCACCCTGACCGTTTATTACAAAGTCTCTGACAGTGAAACCATCTCGGACACGGCAACATATTCCGTGGCCGATTATCTCGGTAAGGCAGAGAAAGGTGATGACCTTAAACTCAGCGCACTGGCCACCGCGCTCCGCAATTACGGTGCGGCCGCACAGGACTATACGGGACTGGAGGTCACCGTCGGAAGTCTCGGCCTTGCCACGCCGACCGTCAAAGTGACCTACCCGATGGCGCTAACCGGTACGAAAAGCGACAATGTGTCCTTCCTTTCTGCCGGACTGATTCTCTCGAACGACGTCAAAATGTATTTCAATGTGAACACCTCCCTGACAAACCCGACTGTCAGAATCGGCGGCGCGACCACCGACAATTTCACGTTTGACGGCGAGCGCGTTGTCGTTTCCCTTCTGGCCGGACAACTGTTTGACGAAGTCACCGTCAACTTCTCCGATGGGCAGACGGCACATTACAGCGTGGCGCAGTACATAGCGACCAAGCAAAACGACGCTTTCGAAAAACTTGTTTACCTTGTCGAACGTCTGTATGTGTATGCCGAAAGCGTGCACAATTACGCGGGCAACCGCCATTATGTTGACATGAAAGACGGAAAAATCTCCTGTGTTGTCTGCAGCGGAGAATATTCAACGCTCGACGTCGTCACTTCCGAAAATTTTGAAGGCTACAACGTGGGGGACAATCCCGTCCAGCGTTCAGGAAGTTCCAAAATTGTAGAAAAAGACGGAAACAAGTACCTTTACATCATAGACGACAATAGTAGCAACAATGTCGCATATGACAAATATTTTACCGACACGGCAAAAGACTTTGTTGTTGTACAGGTACGGTTTATGCCGCAATGGACAGAGGAGGACGGAACCGTCCAAACCGGCGTTCTCAACGTTTCCCTTGTGAATGTAATCAATGATACCACTTGTTGGGAAAATCCCTCTCCGTTCGGAAAAACAACGGTAAATGCAAATGGAATGCTGACCGTAGACGGCGTGGCAACGCAGATAAAATCCACACCCGATACATGGTACACCATCCGTTCCGTTTACGACATGACAAACATGAAGGTGTACACATACCTCGGGGATGTCCGCGTACTGACAAGAAATCTGACAGAATCCGGCAACTGCATTGCAAGTGGCATGACCCGTGTACAAATCACGGAGACTTCCGACGGCGAATGCGTTTTTGCCGACGATCTCTTCGTTTACAGCGGTAATATTCAGCAGACGGTCACGGACTATACGGCACCGACCTGCGAAGGAACCGGCAAAAAAACACTCTTCAATCCCTACACCGGTGAGAAGACAACCGAAACAATTCCCGCCACCGGGCACTCGATGGAATATGTAAAAGTAACCGATACCGACAATGTCTCCTATATCTGCCGTGCCTGCACGGTCTGCAAAACCGAAGATACAACCGTCAAGAGAATGTATCTGAACAAGAAACAGACGTTTGAATCGGTAAACCTCGGACGGGTGGACGGCACCGATACGGCACAAATCAGAGAAAGCAACGGCAACCGCTACTTTGAAGACGGTACATTGACCGGAACAACAAGTACCTATCGTTATCAATTCAAATTTTCGGAACTGGCCGAGACATTTGTTTTTGAAATCGATGTCATGGGGGATGTCAATATCTCCTTCAACTATTCCGGAGGGACGTCCGCTTGGTATGCCGTGATTGCAAAGAAAAACAGCGGCGGCTACATTACCGTTGACAATATCGTGACCGAAACCAAGATGGAAGACGACGTTTTCTACAATATCCGACTGGTTGCCGACAGAAATGCGAAAACCATTCGCGTGTATATAAATGATAAGTACGTCACAACAAAAGGTGCGGCTGATTTTCTTACGGCAGGCAATACCAATGCCACGAACGGAGGCGGCATTAAGGTCTTTTCCGCGAGCAAAGCCATGCTCTGCACCGACAACTGGGCGTATTACACGTCGGACAGCACACACACGAAGCACACATGGATAGAAAGTCGTGTCATTTTACCGACGGAAAATCAACCGGAGGCAAAGACCGTATATGTTTGTTCCGAATGCGGCGAAGCGAAATCTGAGCATGCGCACACGCTGACCGCCACTGTCAGCACCGACAAACAGACGGTGACATATACCTGTGCGAATTGTGACTTCAGGAAAGACTATACCGTCGTACAAAATTACGATTTTGAGGACGGCACAAGCCGTATTCAGTTCGCAAGCAACAATAAGGTGGTGTATGCAGAGGAAGGCGAAGGTGTAAGCGCGACCGAGACAAAGTTTCTGAACACTATCATTACCGACAGTCAGACGGGAGAAAAGTATCTCAGAATCAGAAACAATACAAACGGAGACATCGACAACTCACAATTCCAGACGCTGTGGGGTTCTCTGACTGCGAAGAACAAAAAACCGGATGACGCCTTTGTGGAGTGGAATGTACGCAGTGTAGAAGGGAAAGTGGCCTCCGATAAAACGATGAGCCTGTTGCTGTACAGCACTACCGGGGCAAATGCTCTGCGTCTTGCTTATTACAGCGGCGGTGTAATTTATACAAATACCGACAAAAAGGTTAAAATCGGAACGTACGGCGACAGCGAATGGTCAAATCTGAAAATCAATTACTCTTTCCTTACCGACAATCAAGTCCTTGTCACCTACTATATAGACGGTGTGCGGGTATATCAGACGACACTGACACACAAACTTGAAAACAACGAGTATTTAAGAATATCCGTTTCCGGAAACCTGCCCACTTACGACGACGGATTTGAATTTGACAACTTTATGCTTCTTGAAGGAAAATAAAACTCTCCCCCAGGGGCGGTGCTGTGCACCGCCCCTTTTCTTATTGACACGGGCGGAAAAAAGATATATAATAAGAAGAAAAAGAGGGGCGGAGGGAGATCCGCCCGAAAAAGGAAGTTTATTGTTTTATGGGTGCTCCGAAATGGATGCGGCATTTTGCTTTGGTCTGCCGTCACAGGCACGCCGTGCTCCGCCACTGCGCGAAGTGCGGGCTTTTATGGCGCGGGTTGGTACACGACCTGTCAAAATTTTCTCCGACGGAATTTTGGGAGAGCGCGAAGTATTTCACGGGCGTGCGTTCGCCGATTGTCAATTGCCGCATGGAAACGGGCGTCAGCCATGCGTGGCTTCACCACAAGGGGCGCAACCGCCATCACATGGAATACTGGCAGGATGACGACCTTGCGGAACATCCGCTGATGCCGTACCCATTCGCTGTGGAGTGCATTTGCGACAAAATCGCCGCGACGAAGGTATACCTCGGAAAAGAAAAGTACACCGACGTGGCGCCGCTCGCGCACTGGGACAGGTACGGACACAAAGTGCGCGCCAACGAAAAGACAAAGGCGTTTGCCCGTCATGTTTTTAAGGATTTGGCCGAACACGGCGAAAAATATGTACTGAACCCTGCGTACATGAAAAAAACGTATGCGGACATATGCGGAAGGAACGAAAAAAAAAAAGTGAGGCCACCGGTGGAGACGACGGACAGCATGGACACATGCCGTGCGGTCATTGACGACTGCGACAGCAAGATATACGAGGCGTTTGCCCGTCGGATGGCGGCGGCACGCGCCATCGGCGAATATAAAAAAGAACACGGGTTGCCCGTCTTTGACAGTGGCCGCGAAGCGGCCGTTCTGCACGCGGCTGAGAAGCGTGCAGCAGAAACGCGCACGCTCCTTCCCTACTACCGCGGGCTGATGAAGAAAATTCTGTCGCTGTCGCGCGCTTATCAGCGGGCGACGGGGGCGGACATGCCGGAGGGCGTACGGGCGGTACCCGTGCTGACGGAAGGTGACGCGTACACCGTTCTGTTTGACTACGGGGGACGCCGGCGGGCGGAGCGCTATTTTTCCATGTCGCGGCAGGTGTTGATTCTGACGGATGACGGCGTTCCCGCCGCCTATGCCGAAGAAGTGCGCGCGGCGGTTCTGCGCGCCGGCGGCACACCGGAGGTATACACGGGGCCGGCGGGCGAGGCAAGCAAGAGCCTTGACATGTACGGTCGCATTGCCGCTCACATGGAGGAATTGCATTTTGACCGCACGGCGGCCGTTGTGACGGTCGGGGGCGGCATGGTCTGCGACCTCGGCGGTTTTGTCGCGGCGACATATGAGCGCGGCATTGCGCTGTATCACATTCCGACGACCCTGCTGGCCATGGCGGACGCATCCGTCGGCGGAAAATGTGCCGTCAATCACGGCGGTTACAAAAACATGCTCGGCTCGTTCTATGCGCCCCGCCGCGTGCTTTGTGACGTCGGGGTGCTCGAAACGCTGTCCGACCGGCTGATGGCAGAGGGGTACGCGGAAATCATCAAAATCGCACTGGTGGCGGACGAGCCCCTGTACCGCAGGCTTTCCACCGGACAACCGAAGGCGGAAGACGTCGGAGACATTCTCTTTCGTGCCGTGAAACTGAAAGCCGCGGCCGTGATGGCGGACGAATACGAAGGCGGCACGCGCAAACTGCTGAATTTCGGACACACGTTCGGGCATGCCGTCGAAAGTGCTTCGGGCGGACGGTATCTGCACGGCGAGTGCGTGGCGATGGGGATGCTTCCCTTTCTTTCGGACAAACTTTATGCCGATGTGTCACGCACGCTGGCGGCGTACGGACTTCCGACACATCCCGACGGAATCTCGGTGACGGCAGCCGAAAGCGGATTTCTTCACGACAAAAAGCGACAGGGGAACGACATAGACACTGTGCGCGTAGATGAGGTCGGAAAAGGGTATATCCGCCGTGAAAATATCGAAAAATGCAAAGAATTATTGATAAGGTGGTTGAAAATATGAACGGTTGCGGAATGTATTCGTTCGGCCGCGCGCTTCGGGTCACGCTGTTCGGCGAGAGTCACGGTGCGGGCGTCGGTGCGGTGCTGGACGGCCTGCCGGCGGGAATCCC
Source organism: uncultured Eubacteriales bacterium (assembly GCA_934417455.1). Lineage (GTDB taxonomy): Bacteria > Bacillota > Clostridia > Oscillospirales > CAG-272 > UBA1740. Next base: position 3,634 of record CAKRWK010000021.1, on the reverse strand, counting down.
TTTCTCTGCCGACGACGTGACGGCAGCGCTGGCGTGCCGCCGTCCGTCGGGCGACACGGCGACCGAACGGCACGAACCCGACCGGTGGATATTGCAGGGCGGCGTCTACTGCGGCATGACGTCTGGCACGCCGCTCGCCATATTCATACCGAACGAAGACATACGGAACGATGATTATGATGACAGTTTGACTTTGCCCCGCCCCGGTCACGCAGATTACCCCGTACATATACGCATGGGAGGCTACGAAGACCCCCGGGGCGGCGGAGCTTTTTCCGGTCGTGTGACGGCGGCGCTTGTCGCCGTCGGTGCGGTGGTGGGGGCGTTTCTCGGACAGCACGGCATTGCCGTCGGCACACACGTGCTGTCGGTCGGCGGTGTGGCGGATGAGGGACGGTTTCCGGACATGTCAGCCGGCGATTTGCGGGCGGCATTGTCCGCCTTGCGGACATCCGCATTTCCCGTACTATCCCCGGCCGCGGGAGAACGGATGCGGGCGGAAATTCTCTGCGCCAAGGTCGACGGAGACAGCCTCGGCGGCATTCTCGAAGGTGCGGTTGTCGGGTTGCCCGTCGGTGTCGGCGAACCGTTTTTCGATTCTGTCGAAAGCATGATCTCACATGCGCTTTTCTCTGTTCCGTCCATTAAAGGCGTGGAGTTCGGCGACGGATTCGCGCTTTCCGCCATGCGCGGCAGTGAGGCAAACGACCCCTACCGCACGGACGGAAAGAATATTTACACGATGAGCAATCATGCGGGCGGAACGCTCGGCGGACTGACAAACGGCGCGCCCGTGATTTTCCGCGCGGCGATCAAACCCACGCCGTCGATAGCCAAAACACAAAAAACAGTCAACCTGCGGTCGGGCGAGAACGCGAACATATCCGTCTGCGGGCGACATGACCCGTGCATTGCGCCGCGGGCGGCGGCGGTTGTGACCGCCGTGACGGCACTGGCCGTGGGAGATCTTCTCCTCCGCATCGACGGAGGACGCGCATGAAATACGGATGTATCGGCGGGGTTCTCGGACACAGTTATTCCGCCGCCATTCACGAAAGATTGACGGGTGAACCGTACAGTCTTCGGGAACTGGAACCCGAAAAGGTCGGTGCCTTTCTCCGGGCACGCGAATTCCGGGGAATCAACGTCACGGTGCCGTACAAACAGACGGTCATCCCCTACCTTGACCGCGTGGACGGAGCGGCGGCGGCTGTCGGCGCCGTCAATACGATTGTCAACGAGAACGGGCGGCTTGTCGGTTACAACACCGATGTTGTCGGCATGCGCGCGGCCCTTGCGCGCGCCGGCATCTGCCCGACGGGACGCGTCGCAGCCGTGCTCGGCAGCGGCGGAACGTCGCATACGGCGGCGGCCGTACTGTCGGCACTCGGCGCCGGAGAAATTCTACGCGTCAGCCGCACGGGACGGGACAGGTGCATTTCCTATGACGAACTTTTCGAAGAAGCCGGACGGGTGGAAATTCTTATCAACACAACGCCTGTCGGCATGTTTCCGCAGACAGACGGATGCCCGCTTGACATCACACATTTTCCGTCGCTTGTCGGTGTGTTCGATGTGATATACAATCCTCTGCGCACCCGACTTGTGTCGGCCGCCTTTGAGCGGCACATACGGGCGGACGGCGGTCTTTATATGCTCGTGGTACAAGCCGTGGCGGCGGCGGAACTGTTTCGAAATACAACTTATCCGGTCGGGACGGCGGACAGAATTTATAATGAACTTCTCAGCGAGCGAAGACAGACCATTCTTATCGGTATGCCGTCGGCGGGAAAAAGCGAGGTCGGGCGGTGTCTCGCTGCGGCACTCGGTCGTCCGTTCTTTGATGCGGACGCGGTTGCAGCCGAAAAAATCGGCGCGCCCGTCGGCGATTACATACGCAAAAACGGCGAAGCGGCGTTTCGGAAAATAGAGAAAAATATCATCTCCGAACTGACAAAGAACGCAGACGGCGCCGTCATTGCCACGGGCGGCGGAAGTGTAATTTCACATGAAAATGTAAACTATATGCGACAAAACGGGCAGATTTACCTGATTGACAAACCGCTTTCCGAACTTCGGCCGAGCGATGACCGACCGCTATCGGCCACAGAAGATGACATGCACCGTCTGTACAAGACCCGACGTCCGCTCTACCTCGGAGCGGCCGACGTTATCACGGACGGACACGGCAATGCCGCCGACATTACGCGACGCATTCTCGCAAAGGAAAAACAAACGGAGGAATACATGCGTGAAAATTTTGATTCTGAACGGGCCGAACCTTGACCTTCTCGGACTGCGCGAACCCGACATATACGGTGCGAAAACCTATGACATGCTGGAGGACGAGTGGCGCGTGCACGCCGCCGCTCTCGGCATAACGGTGCGGGCATTGCAAAGCAATCACGAAGGGGTTCTGCTCGACGAGGTCGCGCGGGCATACCGTGAGGGGTACGACGGCATCGTGCTGAACCCGGCGGCCTATACCCATACGAGCATTGCCCTTCTCGACGCGCTCCGCGCCGTCGGTCTGCCGACGGTGGAGGTACATATTTCCGACACGGATTGTCGCGAACCGTTCCGACAGATGAGTTACATCCGTCCCGCCTGTATCGCAACGGTCAAGGGACACGGAACGGACGGATACCTCGAAGCCATGGACATCCTCGCGCAGTACATCCGCGCAAACGTCTGAGGGGAACACGCACATATGAACATCACGTTTTTTCCTTCCGTCGCACGCGGTGAAATTGTACCGCCGCCGTCCAAAAGCGAACTTTTGCGTGTGCTTCTCGCGGCTGGACTGGCCGACGGTCGGTCGGACATTACCCTGCCCCGTGCGGTGCCGCTTTGCGACGACGCGGCGGCATTGGTTTGTGCTTTGCGGATGGGCGGCATCAGCATAACGGAGACGGGCGATGGGCTGTGCGTTGACGGTGCCGCATGGCGTCCCGCAGGTATGACGGACGTCGGAGAGAGTGCTTTTCTTCTTCGCACGCTTCTGCCGATAGCGGCCGCCTGCGGCCGTCCTCTCACTGCAATACCGCACGGACGTCTTTCGGAACGGCCGGACGGCGTTCTGCGGGATTTTCTCGAAAATCACGGCGTGCTCTACCGCAACGACGGAGAGACGGTAACCGTCCGCGGACGTCTCTCGGGCGGCACGTATACCGTGCGAGGGGACGTCAGCAGTCAGTTTCTGTCGGGACTTCTCTATGCCCTGCCCCTCTGCGATACAGACAGTTGCATCAAGACCGTCGGACGGACGGTCAGCCGACCGTACATAGACATGACAAAAAGAACGCTGACAGGGTTCGGCATAGAAATTCATGAACATGACGGTGAATTTCTCATTCCGGGCCGGCAGACATACCGGACACCGGGGCGGGTGACGGTGCCCTGCGACCCATCGGCGGCGGTGTTCCCCGCCGTACTGAACCTCATCGGCGGACGGGTACGCATCCGCGGGCTTTCGGACAAAAACACGGGCGACGCGGTGTTCCTGTCATATTTTTCCGACCCGTCGCGACTGCGTGACGGCACAGCCGTCTTTGACCTCACGGACACCCCCGACCTTGCGCCCGCCCTGTTTGCCGCGGCCGCGCTTGTCGGTGGCGCAACGCTGAAGGGCACG
>CAKRWK010000020.1 GCA_934417455.1 uncultured Eubacteriales bacterium | reverse complement strand
GAAATGTAGGTGATATACAGAATCGCGGCGGTCTGCCGGATTTTCGGCACGAGTTTGCCAACGTCGGGGCCGGGGCTTTCCGCCCGCATGAGATGGAGCGTAAATCCCTGATTTTTTCCGCTGACCGGAATAATGGCCAGAAGAAAGACAAGAACGCCCATACCGCCCAGCCAATGACTGAAACTGCGCCAATAGAGCATACCGCGGGACATGGCCTCCACATCCGTGACGACGGATGCCCCGGTCGTGGTGAATCCGGACACGATTTCAAACAGCGCGTCGATAAAAGAAGGAATTTCTCCCGAAACAAAGAAGGGAAGTGAACCGACAAGGCAAATGCTGATCCATGCCACGCCGACGCAAATCAATCCCTCTTTTGCATAAAACCGTTTGTCCGCACAGCGGCAGAAATAGCCGAGCGTGGCCGAAAGTGCCGCGCAAAGGACGATGGTGGCCACAAATGCCCACACGGACCGGGTCTCGCTGTCCGCTATGCTGATGACGAGTGCCGGGGTCATGAAAATCGCCACCGCGGCAAATATCAGGGCGTGAAACCGCCCTATCATTTTGAAGTTCAAAGTACCGACTCCTTTTTCAGTCGTCAAAAATATCGTTGAGTTCCATGATGACGTCGTCCCGACCGGAAACGATAATCACCGTGTCTCCCTCTTCAAACGAGGAATGACCGCCGGGAAGTTCCGTTTTTCCGACGCGGCTGATGCCCGCTAAAAGAATGTTGTTTTTCAGGCGGATGTCTTTCAGCGCTTCGCCGCAGTGGCGCGTGTTGGCGTCCACGAGAAATTCGATGGCTTCCGCCTGTCCGTCGGCGATGGAATGCACTGTCAGTGCGGCGCCCGTCTGCTTTTGAACCGCGCGCACATAGCGCACGACATTGTTACAGCAAAGTTTGCGCGGGCTGATGACGCTGCCGATGGGAAGTGCCGAAATCATGCGGCTGTTTTCCACCCGTCCGAGTTTGGTGATGATACGCGGCACGCCGAAACTGTTTGCGTAAAGGGACGTCAGGATGTTGAGTTCGTCCATACCCGTCAGGGAAATCACGGCGTCCATGCCGGCAATGCCTTCGCTCTCGAGCAGGTTCTGAAAACTGGCGTCGCCGAGAATGATATTCGCCTTCGGCAGATCTTCCGCCAGTTCCGTGCAGCAATCCTCGTCTTTTTCGATGACGGTGACATTCATGCCCTTTTCCGTCAGTGCGTCCGCGAGGTAGTAACTGATTTTTCCGCCGCCTATCAGCATGACCCGCCGCGTGCGGTGCGTGACGATGCCGAGGTTTGCGAGAAGATTTGTCAGGTCGTCTGCGGAAGCGGTGACAAACAGGCGGTCCCCCTCTTTCAGAACAAAAGAGCCGTCCGGTGCCATGGCCTTTCCGTCACGGAGTACCGTGCATATAAGCACACGGCATTGGATGACGCTGTCAAGCCGGTTTAAGGCAATATTGCAAAGTTTGCTTGTCGAATCGACCTTTAATTCCACAATTTCCATGCGTCCTTTGGCAAAGGTTTCGCGCTTTAAGAAACCGGGATATTTCAGCAAATGCTCAATTTCCGTTGCCGTCTGTTTTTCCGGATTGAATATCATGGAGAGGAAAAACACGTCCCGCATGCGGTAGCATTGTTCGGAATATTCCGGATTGCGGATACGGGCAATGGTGTGCAGCGTCGGGTTCAGTTGATGTGCCGTGACGCAGGTCAGAAGGTTGACCTCGTCCGAGCCCGTGGCGGCAATCAGAATGTCCGCGCCGTCCACACTGGCGTCTTTCAGCGTGTCCATGGACGCGCAGTTGCCGTTGACCGTCATAACGTCGTTCTGTTCCACGGCCGAACGCAGAACGCCCGCCTCGTTGTCGATGAGGGTAATGTCATATCCCTCCGCCGCCAGTTGTTCGGCCAGCGTTGCGCCGACTTTTCCGATGCCGGCAATGATGATTTTCATCCGAAAAACCATCCTTTCTCTTTGCGGTGTGCGGTGTTCCGTTCGTCGGACACCGCCCCGTTTCTTTCCGCTTATTGTAGCACAATCGGGGTGAAAAATCAAGCATTTTTGCTGAATTATGGAAATCCCCTTGATTTTTTGTTTGTCATCGGTTAAAATGGAAGCGAAAAACATTTTCGGAGGATTTATACCATGAACGGAAAAAAACGCTGGCTTCTGCCGGACGGATATATGGGCACCGCCGTTTCGGGCGACCTTGTCTGCCATGAGGCCGTCTGCGTTCTGAACCTGTCGGATAAGGATGCCCATATCGACCTGACCCTCTTCTTTGAGGACAGAGAGCCGATGCGCGGCTTTCATGCCGAGTGCAAACGGGAGCGCACCAACCACATCCGCCTTGACAAAATCAAAAACGATAAGGGCGAAAGCATCCCCCGCCTGACGCCGTACGCCGTGCTCGTTGAGTCGGATACGGACATTGTCGTGCAGGGCTCGCGCCTCGACGTCACCCAGCCGAACTACGCGCTGATGACGACGATTGCGTATTGAAAGAGCGGAGCCGTGTGCGAAAGCAAGCGGTCTTTCATAACAAAACGGGCGGATGTATCCGCCCGTTTTGTTTAATTCATATCCTGTTTACAAACCCAAATCGGGGGGATGGTTGAGATTTAACAATCGAAAATTCCACATAATCGGTTTCCAACAATAAGTGGTTGTCTTTATCAAACTGCTTGAGGACAAAGGAATATTCTCCATATGCAAGGCCGCCTATAGATTGAAGCGGAAAATTAATTTATGTGCTAACGATTATCCTAACACATCTGGTCGTCAATATTTTTGAACGGGGCTCTTCGTCCTTGATTTTTGTTTTGCAGTGTGGTAAAATACAAACAAAATCGAACACTGGGATATTACAGATGAGGTGCAAATAGAGATGTTAAAAGTTGAGATGAAAAAAATGCAAATATCGGCTTTAAGTAGAATCAACTTTTGTTTCAAAGAATTAAAAGAAAACCCTCCACGGCAGTGGATAAATGATGTCATAGATGCAAACAGTCTTGAAAAAACAAAACAGAATTATATGAAACTAACATCACAACAGCAGAATGCATTCAAAAAAAACCTGCATTCCTACTTAGGTAAAGAATCTACAACGGAGGCGCGGATTATGCTTATTATCAATTATCTATCCGCACTACTCATAAAAGGGAGAAATAATCAAATATCAATTCACAGAAATTCTACGGATAAAATGCAAGAAATAGAAAAATTTGAGGCGAAAAATAAAGATTTATTGAATCGCTTGAGCACGGCCCGAGACAAATTATATGCCCATATCGATTTAGATTGGCAAACGTATACAAGAGCCATCACTTTTGACGAATTTGAAATTTGCATAAATTTCCTGAACGAATTGTTTGACTACAAGTTTTTTTGAAATTCCTATAGCCTGCAGACAAAAAACTGATATGCACGGAGGCTCTTTTTATATCCTTCAAGCAATATTTTTGATTTCCAAAAAGATCATGAGAATTTGTGCGGTTTGCTGTATGGATGACGAGTCTTTGTAGACTGCGGCCGCCAGAGCCTCAAAGTATCGGTCGTGTTTCCCGTGTGGCAGTTGTTCGTGTTTCGGCGCTCTATAAAAGAAATATTCGTCATTGAAGGCATACTGTCGCAAATCGTGCTTTATGCTGATTTCACGCCACCTGTCGTTACTTTCGGCACAAGATTTTGTCGTTGTAATTTCGCCTGAAGTTTTGCCCTCATCAAAGAGTTTTTCTGTGATAATAAGGCTCAAAACTCTGTCCCCGAGCGTGGCCATCGGAGAATTGGCGTATTTTTCTACGTTGGTATCTGTTTCTATCCCTGTGTAAAACGCTTTTTTCAACCACGAAATGTCCTTGAATCTGTATCTGATTTTTTCGGATAATTCCGCCATTCTCTGATGGATTTTTTCCTCGGGCAGCTTCCCATTATAAACGAATACAGACGTGCTCATAAGGTATCCTTTCCTGCCTGTGTGTGCATTTGATTTCCGCCCGGACTATTGTGTTCTCCTTCTGCGGCCGGCGGCGGAAGGACGTTTCGTTTTCTGAAAAAAACGCGCAGTAGAAGGTACAGAAGAATGAGTACACCGTCCGCAATCCAGAGAAGATTGCGGGACAATTGCAACTCAAAACGGGAAATTTCCCGGAACGTGCCGTAATGATTTTCGGAATAGAAAACGCGCACGTCCGATTCGTTGCAGGTGTATACCAATCGGTACGGATTTCTGTCCCGCAGGGCAACGCTGTATCCCTCGCCCGGAATGTCGCATTCTTTCATGGAAGCCGACGACGTTATGTCGAAGTCTGCCAGTCCGTCAAAGGGAAAATAGGTGTCGCCGCCGATGATACGGGCGGAAACGCCGAAAATTCCCATGGATTCGGCGTACCGGTATCCTTCGGCCGTAATATAATTTTTCGGCAATTCGCGATAGGTCATGACGTAAAGTGCCACGTCTTCCGGGGTGGTATAAGCGTCGTCGACAGACACCTGCCGACCGGCGAAAAACGAAAGGACAAAGACAAGGACAATGACGGGGCATCCGATGATCCGCAGCAGTACCCGGCGACCTTTACAGCGGTCGCCGGCTTGCTCTTTTGAATTGTCATTTTCTTTGGTGTTCCTTTTCATAAAGACCTCCTGTTTTTTAATCAAATGCCAACAATGGTTGCCATTCTTTGCACGGCACGGTTGCAGACATCGATTTTCTTGCGTGTTTCTTTGGCATCTATGCGTTCGACAATCAGCATATATTCTGCATCGGAACGCAGGTCTCCGAGCGCGCGCAGACATTCGTCAAGCGCTTCTTTGAACTCCGAGTTTTTCATGACTTTCGAGGATTCCTGCATGAGCGTCGTCTTGATGGCGAAGAGAAGGGCAACGTCGGTCGCGGTGAGAGAGCGGAGCGCCTTTTTGGACTGTTCTTCTTTCAGTGCCTCCGTGACGGCCACGCCGCCGGCGGTGACGCCGATAAACAGCGCGGAGGAGAGAAGTGCCGCCCCCGTGATTTGCAAGGCGCTTCCGATGGCACCGGCCGCCACGCCGGCCGCAAGGCCGACCGGGACAAGCAACGCCGGCAACGCCAGCGCCATGCCGATACCGAAGATAATGCCGGCTTCCGCGTCGGACAGGGGCTCTTTCGTAATGTCTATGTAGTTTTCTTCGAGTTCTTCATATAATTTCGTTATGCGGTTTTCATCGCCGAAGAGCACCTCGGAGAGCGCCCGCTCGGACAGTTCGCCGAACGAAAACGTGACGGAAGAATCAATGGAAAGTTGCAGGGCAAAAGACATGCGCCGCAGACCGAACGGGTCGTCGCGGAAAAATTCGTCCGTCGCCGCTTTGAGTGCGGCGGCATTTTCGGCCGCCGACAGGTCCAGCCCGTCGGTCGTCGCCCGTTCGCGGAGCCTGTCCGTTTCGTTTTCCACCGTCTTTTTGATTTCGCTGAGATTTTCCGTGTCTCTCTGCCGCAGGGGATTCTGTATCTGCTTTTTCCAGAGTTTTCCCAGAAAATTGTCGTCCGAGTAATCGAGCGGCCGTTTTTCCTCCATTTTCATGTCGGCAATTTCCGCTTCCGCCGTCAGACGGTAAAGAAGCGCCGCGGCGTGCAGGCTTTCTTCCCGCCGCTCGCTCTTTTCGGCGGTCTGAAGTTCCGTTTCGTTCTTTTTCTTCCTATTTGTAAAAAGTCCCATGCCGTATCTCCTCTTCAATATAATTTTTGATTTTTTCAAGGTCCAGTATGCGTTTGTTTTTTTCGAGCAGAGAAAAAATTTCTCTCAGCGTGCCGCTCTCAAAATGCGGAACGGCAAATCGGTCCTCGCAGAAATTGTAAATGTCCCGTTTTGTATAGCCGTCGTCTTCGATATGGTCAAACAGTTCCCGCACCGCCGCGGGCAGTCCCTCCGCGTGTCCCGCTTCGTAGTCCGACAGAAATTTATATACGGTCGGTCGGCTCTTTCTTAACACTCGCGAAAGTTCCGTGACGGTCATGATGTCCTGTATTTTCATAGCATCACCCCTTTATTTACACCATTTTACACTTTTCGTAAACATTTGTCAAGTGGTTTTGCAAAAAAAGTCAAAAAAACCGAAAAAAGCAAAAAACGGAAACAATGTGTGGGTATAGAGTAGCAGGGCGGACAAACGATATAGTACGGGCATATATGCGCACCTGCGGCAGTCTTACAAAAAGGAAGACTTCCCGTTAAGACACGAAAAAATCCAAATCCGCGAAATATGCATAATATTGTGACAAAGACGTCAAATTTCGCGAATATTTCGACCGGAATTGTGAAAAAATCAATTTTTTCTCTCTCAATCTTTCAAAAATCCCAAATCGGGATATAATCAGTAAAATAAAGTGATAAAATAAGCACAATTAAATTTTCTTGTCCCGGAACATCCCGGAACCGTCGGTTGGAGTACGGCGGTCGGGGTCGTCCGGGTAACGGAATTTTGAAAACAATACGAAAAGGAGTAAAAACCATGAAAAAGTTTTTATGCTGCTTGCTTGTTCTGCTCATGATTGTCGGCGCGGCTCTCCCGCTGATTTCCTGCGGGAAAAAACCCGAACCGACGCCTACGCCCACCCCGACGCCGGAAGGCGAAAAAGGCTATGTGGATGACGGCAAAACCTACACTTACCGCATGGGTCCGTCCGACATTCCCGAAGCATGGAACCTGCACACGTATCAGTCCAACTCCAGTACGTACGTGCTTGATTATGCAGGCGATGCCCTTTATACGTTTGAATATAATGACGATTTCTCCGGTTACAAAATCGTCCCCTCGATGGCGGCCGGCGATCCCATTGACGTCACGTCCGAGTATGTCGGTAAATACGGCATCAAAGCGGGTGACACCGACAGAGTTTATAAAATCCCGCTGAAAAGCAACCTGAAATTTGACAACGGCGAGGCCATCACGGCGGATTCTTTCGTGAAGTCCATGAAACTTCTTCTGAATCCCGATGCCGCGAACTTCCGTGCCGACAACGTGTACAAATCCGGCGACCTGAAGATTTACAACGCCGAAAGTTACGTCAAACAGGGCAGATACGGTCTGCAGGAATTTGTTTCCCCGAACATGGGGGCCGATGAGTACGTGGCACCGTCAGCCTTCATTGTCGGTTCCGACGGCTTCTACCTTGTCAACGGCTTTGACATCATTCTTGACCTTGCTTCCGGCGGAAACTGGGGTAGCAACGGACTTGCGGCTTATGCAGGTGCCGGTTATCTTGCAAAAACGGACGCGGACGGCAATGCTCTCCTCATTATGGACGAAGCCACCGGTCGCGCCAAGGTGTTTGATGTCAACGGTACGTGGATTCTGACCCGTACGCTGAAGAAGGACACCACTTCCGAAGAACACAACAATAAGAACGAAGACGGTACCTACGCGACAAGAGAAGACTTTTCCTTCTACGACCTCGATGGTAACAAGATTACCCGTTATATCAACGAAGAAGGTAAGGCTTGGGTCTACCTTGACAAAGACGGTAATGTAAACGAGGCTTGGGCCGGATGCAACACCAAATACGACAATGTCGATGCGTACAACAGCCTTGTGGCGGCCGCTGCCGCGCAGGCTGAGGCCAATAAGACCCTGAAGGGTTGGGAGTCCACCTGGGTGAAACTCAATGCCGGACTTCTGAAAAACGTTCAGGACTGCATCGCCGTTCTTCAGGGGTATGCCGATGTGGAAGCCTATGCCGCCAAAGTCGGCGAGTACGCCTATCGGGAATTTGAAGAGATGGCCTTCCTTGGTCAGTACTTTGACTCTCTTGATTTCTCCGAAGTCGGTTTCTTCGCCGCAGATAAAGGCACCGCTCTTGTTATTGTTCTGAAGAACGCGATGGACGATAACTTCTATCTTCGTTACGAACTCTGCACGAATTTCTTCCTTGTATATGCGCCTCTCTACGAAAAACTGATTAAAATGGATGGCGGCGTTTACACCAACTCTTACGGTACGTCCGTTGACACGTTTGTCGGCTACGGTCCGTACAAACTGACGAGCTATACCGAAGGAGCCGAGATTATTCTCGAACGCAACCTGAACTGGCACGGCTATGCTGTCGGCGAGTACAAGACGGGCACCTATATGACCGACCGCATCACCTACAATAAAGTGACCGACAATGCCACCCGTCTCAACATGTTCCTTAAAGGCCAGCTCGACGGTTACGGTCTGCAGGCAGAGGATATGAAAGACTACCTCAGCTCGAAGTACACCTACTTCAACGATTCCGAATCCACATGGTATCTTGCCATGAACCCGGATTACAAGAACCTCAAGGCTCTTGAAGAAGCGGCAAAACCGATTCTCGGCACGGGTAACACCGTTAATAAGACCGTTTTGACAATTGACGCGTTCCGTCAGGCGCTCTCCTATTCGCTTGACCGTACCGAATACAACCAGAACCTGTCTCCCACCTCCGGTGTTGCCAAGGCGCTCCTTTCTTCCATGATCGTGGCTGACCCCGAAAGCGGTCTGACCTACCGTTCACTGGATGAAGCCAAGGATGCCATCCTGAAGTTCTGGGGTCTGTCCGACAAGTGGGGCGAAGGAAAAGAATACACCACCCGCGACGACGCCATCAATTCCATCACCGGTTACGACCTTGCCGGCGCCAAGACGCTGTTTAACAAGGCTTACGACGAGGCCGTGGAAAAAGGCTACCTGTCTGCCGACGCGATTGCAAGCGGCAAATGGGAAGTGCAGATCGTCATCGGTAAACCTGCAGACGCCAATTATTACAACAAAGGCTACGAATTCCTGAAAACCAACTGGACGAATGCCGTGCAGGGAACCAAGTTTGAAGGACACCTTGCCTTCATTCAGTCTGCGACGCTCGGTTCGACGACCTTCGGCGAATACCTGAGAACGGGCAAAGTCGACATCCTCTTCGGCGTCGGCTACGGCGGTTCCATGTTCAACCCCTATTCCATGATGGACTGCTTCACCGGTTCGCTTCAGTATGACGCGTTTACGGATATGGAATCCGTGATGCTTGACATTGAAGTCGATGGCAAGGTTCTTCGTGCCAGCCTCTATGACTGGGTCAGCGAGTGCCTGCAGGGTAACACGATTACGGCGAAAGTCGTGAAGGACGGCGAGGTGACTGCGGAGACTGTGGAAATTTCTGCCGGATCGAGCGACCCCTCGTCGAGAAGAATTGCCATCCTGGCGGCGGCGGAAGCCAAGATTATGACGCTGTCCAATATCTTCCCCGTGTCCACCGATGCAACGGCCTCTCTCCGTTGCATGAGAATAAAGTACAAGACCGAGGAGTATATTGTCGGTATGGGCCGCGGCGGTATCGAATGGTACACCTACGCCATGGATGATACCGAATTTGCGAACTATGTCAAGACGCAGAAAGACGGCGTTCTGAACTACAAGTAATCTTTCCGGTTTATCACCGTGTTTTACGGAAAAACTAACAGGGGGATTTTCCCTCTGTTAGTTTTTGCCGTATTTATAGGAGTTAAAAAACAGTGTCCCGATGAGCGTATGACGGATGGTTTTCGGACGTTGTCCGATGCTGCGACAGAGTGACATTGAAAAAAGGAGGAATCCTGTGTATATTTTCAAATATATCCTGAAACGTATCGGACTGATGCTGTTTGTCTTTTTTGTGATAGTCACGATGTGTTTTTTCCTTATCAAACTTTTGCCCAACACACCGATGGAGTCTTTTGGCAAGGACATGGAACTGATTATGAAACGCCGGGAAATGCTCGGATATGACCTTCCTCTTATCCAGCAATACGGGCGTTTCCTGAAATACGCTGTCCGGGGGAATTTCGGCGTCGGCGAAACGTACAAACTCGGCAGTGAAGTTTGGGATGTGTTCAGAAACCGACTGCCGTACACCATCGTTCTGAACCTTTTCACCATTGTTTTTTCTATTCCGCTCGGCCTTGCCCTCGGCATTTTTGCCGCCCTGAAGAAGAACAAGTGGCAGGATCACCTGATTTCGACGGGCGTTATGATTTTCGTTTCCGTTCCGTCCTTCATTTACGCGTTTCTTGTGCAATATGTTCTTTTCTTCAAACTCGGTTGGTTTGACGCCATTACTACCGTTACTTACGGTGCATGGAGTTGGACGTTTATCCGTTCGGCCATTCCGGCCATTCTCTCTATGTCTTTCGGAACCATTGCCGGTTTTGCCCGTTATACCCGCGCGGAACTGACGGAGGTTCTGACAAGCGATTTTATGCTTCTTGCCCGCACCAAAGGTCTGACCAAGGCGCAGGCCACCGTGCGCCATGCCATGCGTAACGCCATGGTGCCCATTTTCCCGATGATTCTCGGTGAATTCGTTTCCATTATGAGTGGCTCGCTGATCATTGAAAATATGTTCACCATCCCCGGCGTCGGAGAACTGTATATCGGTTCCATTCAGGCACAGCCGGCACCGGATTACAACTTTTTCATGCTTCTTACAATCTTTTATACGTTTATCGGTCTTGCCGCCGGCATTGTCATTGACATCAGCTACGGTATCATTGACCCGCGTATCAGAATGGGGGCGAGATAATGGAAAACGTATTCGATATGAACCATATTCCAAAGGAAAAGTTCGAGTTTGCGGACAATTCCGACTGCTTTCATGACAAACAACTGAAAACCAAGCAGAAAAGTTATTTCCAGGACGTTCTCAGCCGCTTCTCGAAAAACAAATCCTCCGTAGTGGCGGCCGTGATTATCGGTATTTTGATTCTGTTTGCCATTTTCGGACCGTTTGCCGTCTCATCCACGTATGAAAATTCGTATCAGACGGATACGACGCTGAAACGATATGAAAAACTTTTGCCGCGCCTGTCTTTCCTTGACGGCACGGGCATTTGGGACGGTTCCCGTACCGAGGAAATCTCCGAGACGCGTTACTATGTTTATCGCGCCATGGAGCAGGAAACCGGGCATAAAAT
>CAKRWK010000019.1 GCA_934417455.1 uncultured Eubacteriales bacterium | reverse complement strand
GTTCGGGCAGGTGGGCAGAGATGAAATTTTGAGGTCGGCAATTTCGCTCTGATAGATTTTTTCTGTGTTCATATGGTTCCTTTCTTGCAAAAATGCAAAGTTTTATTTGGATTATTGCTTTATTTTTCCTTTGACGGCGTATCGATAAGAGATTTTTTGCACGCCGAACGGGGAATCGAATGCATCCGTCGAAAGTTCGATTTTACTCTCCATCCATCCGCGTTTGTTTTTCCTGCAGATGCGGGTTTCTCCGTCGCGGGAGGAAAAGGAGAGACGGGAAAAATCCATGTCAAAAAACTCAAATGTGCCGCGCACGGTTTCCCCGAGCGGGCAGGCCTCCTCGCCGTCGACTATGACGGCCGTCGTGATGTCCGCCCGTCCGATGCCGGAATATTTCACGGCAAGTGTGCCGGCTTCCGTATTCTTTTCGAGATACGGCATACCGCCGTCGTCCGCCGCCGTGCGCAGGACGTATCGCGGCGCGTGGGAATCGAAGCGGTAGAAAAACGGATGCAGGCGTTTTTTGTGTGCGCGGGTGTAGTCCGCATCCGTGCGGTAATGGCTGCACAGACCGTAAAGGTCATTGTTAAAAACGAAACATGCGCCGTTTGTCGTTCCGAAGAACAGCCGCTTTCCGACCCCGATGGCCGCCGTTACGGGACGGACGGTGCCGCCTTTGTGTTGTGTGCTCTGAATGACAGCGTATTTGCGGCCGTCCTCTTCCGTGTACCAATAAGAATTGCCGTCCGCCGCCGTGAAGTACGCGACGGAGCCCGACACGACATCTCCCGCCTTCGGGGATACCGAAAGTCCCCCGGCGGCTTCGGAAGCATAACGGTAGACATACTGCCAGCCGACATAGGCACCGACGCCGCAAAGCCGATACCACTCGTATGCCGTGTGCCCCTCGGCGTGGCGGTACGCCTGTCTTGCGTCTCCGAGAAATATATCGGTGCCGACGGTAACGGCCAGATACCCGTTCCACTCGGCAAGGCACGCCGAGGAGAGGTCTTTGTCCGAGAGAATGGTTCCCGATGTATGCGAACGGCTGACCACGCGGTATTCCGTTCCGTAACCGCCTCTCTCCACGGCCATCACCTGCCCGTCATCGAGAAAAACAGGGTCGCCGCGGTAGACGGCGGCACCGCCGTCCGCGCCGTAGCCGGTGACGGCATAATCCACGGGATATGTGACGGGGCAGAGCGCGCCTGCCGTTTTCTGTTCGCGATGAAGGAAAATGCCGCCGTCTCCGTCGTCTCTTTCCTTAAAGACGATAAGGCGGTCCAGCGCCGAAACCATGGCGCGCACGTCCGACTGTCCGCCGCCGTCGGTAAAATAACAGAGGTCACCGAAATACGTCGGGTTTTCCTTGCCGGTGCCGTCCGCGGAGGAATAGAATACCTTTCCCGGATATGCCGGGTTTCCGGACAGAAACACATGGCCGTTGTGGAGCGCCGCCACACGGCACTTTTCAATGGCCTGCGCCGCGGCCGTGCCGGTGGCGGCGGTTGTCATCCGGAAGAAGGATGTGCCTGCGTCGTCCTCCGGCGTGAAGTTCTCCGGCATCGTGCCCGTCACGGTGACAACGGTATCGTAGAGTGTAAGCATATCGTTTACGTCGAAAATCACGCCCGTGACAAAGCCGCCTTTTTGCGCCGTCGAACATTGCCTTACCATACCGTTGACGGTCGTGGAGGACAGCGCAAGTGTTTTTGTGTAAACCGGACAGCAGACGCGCGTGCCGCGCCGTGTCTGCCGGATGGAAAAGCTCTTGTCGGAAAGGGCCGTGATGCCTTCGATGGCGCCGAGGTGCACCTCATCCAGCGCATATGTTACGGTCGTCAGCGAAGAACAACCCGAAAACGCATCGGTGGCAATGTTGCGTACGCCGGCTCCGATATGAAAATCGATGAGTGCCGTGCACCCTGCAAAAGCACCGCTGTCGATTGTTTCCACCGTGTCCTGCATCAAAACGCCTGTCAGCGACGTGCATCCCTTGAATGCGTTCTTGCCGATATACCGGATGCCGCTTGCTATGTGCACGCCGACAAGCGTGTCCTCTCCTTCAAATGCCCCGGCGGCGATGCCGCCAACGGGAACGCGGGTGCCGCCCCGCAGAACGGTGGAAGGAATAAAAATATCGGTACGCACCGCTGTGCCGAGACCGGTGACCAGGACCTCTCCCGGTCGGTCGGGATTGTCGCCGTACGCAAGGTCGGGCGTTCCGTACGATACGGCCGCAGGGTCGGTGACGGTATATTCCTCTCTGAATTTTCGCGTCAGGAGGTTGCGTTGTTCATATCTCTTCCCGTTTTTGTATACGGTGGGACTGTACGGTTCCGTCCCTCCGCCGCTTTGCACGCGGGACAAGGACGTACCGTCGGTGACGTACAGACCGTCGCCGTCCAGAAAATACACCGACGTTCCGTGCACAAAACCGACGCTTTCGCTGTCAGCCATCGTGCCGAGCAGGTTGCATGCGGTGGGTGTGGCAGCACCTTCCGCCATGCGGACGCGATAAACACCTGTCCCCGCATGGACAGTGAGACCGTCGTTTCCGTCGTCGGGAGACCGGGTAAGAGCGTGAATTGTCTGTCCGAAAAAGCGGACGGCACGGTATCCCGGGACACTTTCCGTCGCCGAAGGCGTTTCGCCGTCATAATCGCGGTACATGTTTTCAAGGCAGGAAAATCTCGTTCTGTCCGTGCCGTCCGCGCCGTCCGCGCCGCGCATATTTTCGTACACGCGGCTGTATGTCCGACGGGCAACCTCCGGGTCTTTGTAAGTTTTCATATATGTCCCCCTTACCAGCCCGTGACGTCGGTGTAGGGAACGGTGTACGACGGTATCGTGCGATGCCGCGCCATTCCCTCCTCGTAGCGCTTGCCGTAATACTGCGCTTTTTCTTCATCCTCGTCGAGCCATACGTACGATGAGACGAGAAGCGAAAAAAGATGCTCCGTCCCGGGCGGTACGTCGAGAGGCGCCGCCGGCTCTCCTTTTTCGGGAAGTGCGGGCAGACGACGGTACGGAACAAGAATATCGCACGTGACATCCGACGGAACGGTCAGAAAAGTTCCCGTACGAAGAACGCAGAGAATCTCGCCGTCATCCTTTGTCGGCAACCCGTCAAATGTCATAAAGTTGTCAACAATTTTTGTCATATCGTAACAAATCGTCCCACGCGGCGCAGGAATTGTCGCCGCAGTCTCCGTCTGTTTTTGAATACTTACTATGGTGCGTACAGGGCAGTCTTCATACAGTTGCCGCAGTGCCCGGCAGACGGCGAAAAACAGCACATCTCCGTCCCGCAGGTCGGGGGCAAAACCGAGGGAGGCAACTTCGCGGTATAAATCGTTATAGGTCATGGTGTTCCTTTCCGGAAAAGAGACCCGGCCGTTTTGCTCTTGTCTTTTCCGTGCATTACGGTCGGGTCTCCGGTTTCCTGTGGTTTACGGAATTACAGGGCGGTAGCACCGGTGACGGCGGATTCGGCATCCACCGCAAGCAGGATGTGCTTGTAAGTGCCGAAACCTACGCCGAAGCGGCAGCGGCCGTTCCAGATATAGTTGCCGGTATGGTTGTCCACCCAGTTGGTGACGGTGAGCGGCACACGGTTGAAGAACATGTTGCCCGAAAGGTTTTTGTTGGCCTCCGAGGACATAATCATCACGCGGTCATCCTCTGTCTGCCAGTTCGGAAGAATAACAATGTTCCAGTTGCCGTACTGGATATTGATATCATTGTATCCGTTGCCGAGAGCGCCTTCCGAACCGCACACTTTTTTCGCAATGGTTTCTGCCATCGGACGGTTGCCGGGCAGAATCAGCGTATCGGCGGTGTAGCCGAGAATGTCGCCGTTTTCGTCCTTCATATTGCGGAGTTTGACGGACAGTTTGGAGAGAGCACTCTCAAAGGTCGCGGCGGACATGGCGCGGGCGGTCGATTCGCCCGTGGAGAAGATGTCGCCCCAGTAGTAGTTCGACTGCGTGCCGAGTTTGCCGCCGTATTTGTGAGAATCGGAGAAGAGGGCGAGTCCGTCGGGCGCGGAGAGATCCAGCGTCGCTTTGGCAAAGGTGCCGGAGGTCGACGTGCCGTGAATCAGCGCGTATTCGCAGATTTTGTGCATGGTTTTGTAGTAGGCACGGGTGAAGTTTTCCGCGCGGCGCTTGGCATCCGCAGCCACGCCATAGGCGGCGTCTTCCATCATTTCCGCCGTGACGGTGAATTCTTTCATGAACTGAATGTGTTCGATGAATTTGCGGTAGGTTTCGCCGACGGCGTCCGCTTCGGCGCCGTTGCCTTCGGCGGCTGCCTGAAAGACGTCAAATTCGTTCTGTCCGATGATGGTTTCGCCGAAGCGGTTGCTCTTTTCCACATTGAAAAGGTTGGTGCATATACCGCCTTTTTTCGTGAGCAGGTCGCTTTCGTGTTCGATAATCATCTTGATGGGCGTTTCCAGTTTTCCGACGGCGGCATTGGCGGCGCCTGCGTATTTGGAATAGATAATCATGTGTTTGGATTCCTTTCGTTTTTTGTTTTATTCGGTATCAGAGAAAACGGACGAGCATCTTGTCGCCCGCGGCTGCGGCGCCGCAAAGGTCATAAATTTTGGCAACGCCGTCGGTGGTGGTGGCCGTGACGCCGACTGCCTCGCTCCCCGAGACGCTCAGCGTGACGGTGCTGCCGACTTTCAGAGACGTGGGAGCCGCACTGACGGGGGCCTCCAGAATGAGGTCGGGGGTGACGGGAAAAGCCGTCACATAGTCTCCGTCCCCGGCCTTGAAATCGGCCGCGATGATATAGAGCGGCTTGACCGTGGCGGTGCAGGCCGCCGCTTTGCCACCGCTCAATGCCACGGCGCTGCCGGCCGAATAGTCGGTGGAGGCGGTGACGGGGAGCTTGACGGTTTCCGGCACGCTCTTGCCGGAATTCAGAATTTTTGCAATTTTGAACATGGTTTGTTTCCTTTCTTTACGGCATCAGGCCGTTACTTTTTTGTAGAGTTTTCGGATTTCATGGTCGGACAGTCCGACGAACAGTTCTCTTGCGGCGGCCAGTTCCGAAGCGCCGATACCCTCATCGCCACCGCCGACCACACGAGGTAGTGTGCTTTGCAGATGGGCACGGTTGTCGGCGCGGTGCATATGCGTGCCGCCCGTTGCGAGATAGGCTTCTTTTGGCGTGAGGCCGAGGGCACGGAGTTCGGCGTACCGTACCGGGTTTTCGAGGGACGCCGTGTCCGCCGTGGGAAATTCTTCTCTCAGTGCGTCCGTGTCCGCCGCCGGGTCAAAGACGACAGGCTCTGCCTGCGGCGTACTCTCCTCGGGAACGTTTTTTGTCTCTTCGCTTGCGGTCGGTGTGTCGTCTTCCGGTGTCTGTCCGGAAAGAAGGTCTTTTTCGTTTTCCATGACGGCACCTCTTAACGGGTTTTCTTCACGCGCAGGTCACCGCCGCGCCGGACATCGCTTTTCGGGTCGCCTGCGGCTGCGTTCTTCGGTGCGCGGATGGGTTCCATGCCGACCGTGGCATAAGGATTCTTTTTCTTTTTCATTTCGGGTTCCTTTCATGTGCTTTTTTTGTGGGTGTTTGGGTTTCGGGGTCGTCCGACCGGTGCTCCGTCGCGTCGCGGAAGTATTCCACGTTTTCTCTCGCGAACGGATAATGTGCACGTTCCTGGCACTGCCAGTAACGGAGCAGGGTCGACGGCTGTGTCGGGTCGCCGAGTGCGCCGGCGGTCAGATTTTCGAGGTTGCGCGCCCAGAGTTCTTCCCTCTGTCCTTCCGCTCCGCCGTTCATATCCACGGAGAAAAGGTATCCGTCGTCATAACGGTAGGTATCGCTTGCTTCGTCGTATACAAGAAAATCGTACCGGCTGAACGTTGTGTCCTGTATGTTGCCGTAGGCGTCGCGATAGGAAAGACGGCGCGGTTCATCGGCATAGGCGAGGTAGTATTCAAAAATCAGACGGTCAAGGTCGGCATAGGCCGTATGCTTCATTTTTCGCTTGGATTCGAGACGTCCCGACGACTGCGAAATCTGCAGTTGCTTGGCATATCCCGATTCGGTATTCGATGCGGAGATGCCCTGATAGGCATCGGTAATGCCGAGGATGCGTTTGGCGTGCAGATACAGTCGCTCTGCCTCCGTGATGTCCTGTGAAATGTCGGGCGTTGTGTCTACGGTGCCGTACTGGGACGGCGTTTCGCCCGGCTTCATTTTGATAACCTGTCCGAAGACCGCGTTGTTGAGCGCCACCGTGGCGTCCTCCGGGACGACGGGGGTAATGCCCGCACGAAGCAGTTTCTGCAGAATGCGTGACTCGATTTTGTTGATGGCCTGTTGCTCGTGCCGGATAAAGGCACAGTCGGACTGACCGAACAGCAGATTTTCGAGAGACGTGTTTTTCCGTATGACAACGGGGAAGTACTTCGGCGTGTAGTAAGGCACGCAGACGGTTTTACCGTCCCCTTCCGCCCCGTCATCGGGCAGAAAACATACGGCGTCTCTGCCGTCCGTCCTTACCGTTTCGCGGCGAAGAATTTCGTACGGTTGGTTTTCCAGCACGAATTTTGCCTTTTTTCCGCAGCGGCAGGCGTTTTCGGACGCCCCGCATACGCGGCACTGTCTGACCTTGCGGCTGTAACAGTCGGGAAGGTCGGAGAGGATAAGATCACCGGAAAAAACAAATTTTCCGATTTTGCCGTCGTCGTCCCGGTAAAAGCAGACAATCACCGTGGCAATTTCGCTGTCGTCGACGGGAGCCTCCGTGTCGGTCTCCACGGCTGAGAGGGAAAGGTCTTCCTCCGCAATGCCGTATGTGCGGTGCAAGTCTGCTCTCGTGGTCGGAAACCGGAGAAAACAGTAGTCCATGTCATCCACGCGGACAATACCGGGCTGCGGAATAAAGCATTTCGGCGAAAGGCAGGAGATTTTCACGCCACCTACCTCGCCGCCGGCCGTCTCCCCGCTGTCCCATTCCGCGAGCCAGACCGAGCCGCCGTACACATAGGTGAAGCGTTCGTCAAGGTCATTCATCTCTTCATAGGAGAGACGGTCGCGGACGGTGGACAGAAGTCTTTCGACCGCCTTGGCGTTCTTCATGCGCGCCTCCGTGTGGCAGACGGGATCCACCTTCGGTGCGGGAATATCGGAGGACACCTGGCTTTCCACGAGTTCATAGGTGATGTTACGCACCGTGGCGGCGCGCTCGGCCGACCCGTCGATTCTGTCCGACCCGCGATACTGTTCCATGTAAACGTCGAAGAGGGACAGTTGCTCTTCAAAGTTCTGTTTTGCCTGTTCGTAAAGAGACCGGAACAGCGAGAGTCTCTCTTCTTTGTTCTTTGTCAGAATGTTCATTGCGGTTCTCCGTATTTCTGTTTGAGGTAGAGTTTTTCCTCACGGCCGGCGGCCATGTAGTCTTCCCACATATCGGCGCTCCACGGCCTGACGGCCTTTTTCACCGGTTCGGCGGGCGTCGCGTTGTGGATGGCAAAGCCGCGCAGGGCGTCCGGTGCGTGGGTAATGTCGTGCGGTTCGGTGCGGCAATCGGACGGACGGAGCGGATCC
Organism: uncultured Eubacteriales bacterium; assembly: GCA_934417455.1. Taxonomy (GTDB): domain Bacteria; phylum Bacillota; class Clostridia; order Oscillospirales; family CAG-272; genus UBA1740. The sequence goes on along the minus strand of CAKRWK010000019.1, from coordinate 3,407 downwards.
ACGGTCAGGGCGGGCAGGGTACGGATAAGTTCGGTACAACAGGAGAAAATGTGCAGGGCGGGGGCGTGCGGCTCTGCCGTGAGAAGTTCTTTTATGCAGAGCCATCCGGTTTCCCTGTCGTTGCCCGTTTTGACAAACGACACGCCGTTCGCCCGAAAAAGCAGTGCGCGGCTTTTACCCGATTCCTGACTGCGTGAGAACAGGTCGGGCGGTGCCAGCGTCGCGTAGATTTCCTCTCCTGCCGGCGTGTTTGCCAGAATGGCCGCGGCCGCCTGTCCGATGGGCAGGTTCGATTCGCAGTATTCTCTGTACACGTATACCTGCCTTTCCGGTGACAGCGCAATCCATAAACAAGCCAGCCTGTCAAGACCGTAGTCTACCGTCCGGAATTTCCGCCAGGACGGCGGAATTGGGAAGGGGGCGCAGACGTGTCTGTCCGTCGAAAACTCTGTGAAGTACTGCCCATCGAAAATGTTCCATTCACCGTAAAGGAGCGCCTTTCTTTCCCGCTCCGGTAGCGCGAGCAGGCGTTCTTTATAGGCCGGGTCGGCTTTCATAAGAAATGTGTTGTCGTCTACCCGGGAGGGAAGAAAGATTCGTTTCATACCGCCGTCGCCGGAAAAGGGAACACCGGGCGGCGACGGGTCGACAAACCGCTTTTTCACCCAACCGTGACCGATGCCGCCGGGGTTGGTGGAGGACTTGATTTGTTTCGGGTATCCGTTCGTTCCGCGGACGCGGGAGATGAGGTATACATACTGCGCCTCGGTAAAGTGCGTCAACTCGTCAAAGCGGATGACGTCATATTCCGCACTCTGATACTGATAGACGTCGCTCTCCGCGGCACAGTAGCCGAAGTCGATGCAGGAACCGTTCCCGAACCGTCCGGTATGCGCAGACCCGTTGAAGGAGTAAAACTCTTTCGGAAAGAGGGAGAGGGATGTACGGATGAGGGATTTGTCGAGTTCCGCGAACGTCCGTCGCAGAATCAGTTGTTTCGAGCCGGGGTAGCGCAGTGCGAAAATCAGCGCGTCCGCCACCTGTCCGTAGGACTTTCCGCCGCCCGCGGCGCCGCCGAAGAGAACCTCGTCTTCCGTCGCATCGAGAAAAAGTTTCTGCTTTTTCGTCAGGGTCAGGTGAAGTTTCAAGGCAGAATCTCCAGCGTGACCGCCAGCGTCTTGTCCTCCGGTGTCTCTTCTCCCATGCCGAACTCCGTCGTCAGAAGAAATTTTACGAGAGACGCGTCGAACCGCTTGCTCAGTGCTTTGTCAATCAGGTAATCCCTGCGGATGTCACGGCAGGCACGGTACGACTTGTCAAACGCCTTGTGTGTACGGAATTTTTCTAAGTCTTCGGGCGTCACGCCGACCTTCCTTGCAAACTTCGGAAAACTCGGTGCGCCGTCGGCTTCTTCATATCCCGTGAAATAGGCATACATCCGGCCGGGCAGCCCCGCGTCGTATACGGCTTTCTTTTCCGTTTCGGTCACTCTCCTTTCATTCGTTTTGTCTTGGCGCACCGTTTGCAACCGGTGTCCGAGGCCGTTCCGGAACGGTGCCTCTCGCTTTTGACGCTGTTAGTATAGCAGAACCGAAAGGGAAAATCGGTATGGCTGTATACAAAAGAGACGCCGCATTTTTGCCATTCCTTTGTGCATTTTGCATAAAGAAAAAGCCGCTTCTCGGCGGCCGGGTGAAAATGTGTCGGAAACCTTCAAAAAAATCGGCGAAAGGGTGGAAATTTTTCGCCGGATATGGTACAATAGGTGCACGTGCGGCGCTTCAAAGTAAGGAAGCGTCGTGAAAAAACGAAAGGAGAGAGCCATGATTCTGATTATCGCGGAAAAACCCAGTCTTGCGCGCAACATTGCCGATGCCGTCGGCGGTATGAAAAAGCAGAACGGTTTTTTCTCGGGTGATACGTATCTTGTCACATGGGCGTTCGGTCATCTGTTTTCTCTCTCCGATATAGAGTACTACAACCCGAACCCGGACGGAAAACGGTGGACGATGAAAAATCTCCCTTGTTTTCCAGAGAAGTTTCATTTTGAACTGAAAAAGGGCGCCGATGGCAAGGAAGACGCCGGCGTCCGCCGTCAGTTTGAACTGATAGAGACACTTTGTCGGCGGGACGACGTCGATACCGTTGTCAATGCGGGAGACGCGGACAGGGAAGGTGAAATCATCGTTCGTCTGTGCGTCGAACATGCCATCGGAAAAGATAAAAAACCGTTCAAACGGCTTTGGCTTCCCGACCAGACACCCGAAACCGTGCGCCGCGCGCTGTCCGAAATGAAGGACGAAACCGAGTATGACCTGCTTGCCGGGGAAGGCTATGCCCGCACTTATATAGACTGGCTGTACGGTGTCAACCTGACCCGCTATGCCACCATTCGGACAGGCTCGCTCCTGCGCGTCGGACGTGTCATTGTTCCCATTGTCCGCGCCATTTACGATCGCGACATGGACATCCGAAACTTCAAACCGGAAAACTATTTTGTTATTGCGTCCGCCGAGCAGACCAACGGAGAAAAGGTGGAACTCGTCAGCAAAAAGAAATTTGCCGCCGATAAGGAGGACGAGGCACGGGCACTTGCCGCACTCTATAATACCACCGGCGCCGTCGTCACATCCGCAAAAAGCAAGAAGGACACGGTGTTTGCCGGCAAACTGTATTCGCTGTCCACCCTGCAGAACGTGCTCGGCAAAAAATACAAAATGTCCATGGCGGACAGTCTTGCCATTATTCAGAAACTATACGAAGAAGGCTATCTTACGTATCCCCGTACCAACTCCGAATATCTGGCCACGGCCGAAAAGGATAAAATCAAGGCCATTCTGTCGAAAGTCGGCGCCATCGGGTATCCCGTGCGTTTCAAGGACTCCAAATACATTTTCGACGATGCGAAAATCGAGTCGCACTCCGCCCTGACCCCCACCTACAAAATTCCCAAAAAAGAATCGCTGACGGAAAAGGAAGCGCAGGTGTATTCCACCGTTATGCGCCGGTTCGTCGCTGTGTTCTGTGCCGAGGAGTGTCTGGCGGAGAAGAGCGAAATCCATATTGCCGTCGGCGACCTTGAAGAGTTTATTCTGAAGGGCACCGTAATTTTGCAGGCCGGTTGGACAAAGTATGACGATTATACGCAAAAGGATAAAATCCTGCCGAAACTCTCCGTCGGTGAGACCGTCAACATCAATTTCGTCCCCGTCACCAAGCAGACCACGCCGCCGAAGCATTATACCATCGAAACGCTGAACAACTATCTGAAAAATCCGTTCAAGGACGACAAGGCCCGCGCCAAGGAAATGGAAGAGAACGGCGCGGTGGACGACGCCGAAGACTATAAAGCCATTTTTGAAGGCCTCGACCTCGGCACGGAAGCCACCCGCACCGGTATTATCGAC
>CAKRWK010000018.1 GCA_934417455.1 uncultured Eubacteriales bacterium | reverse complement strand
GGCTGGTACGCTTACTCCCCCGAGACACTTGACCTTACGCTGTCGGATGCGCCGGCGGAAATTTTCGAGCGTGCCGTTCTTCCGGGTGACGAGGTAACCATCCTCTTCTGCCAGGCGGAAGACGATCTCAAAAATCACCGTTCCGGCGGCTATGTGTATCAGACGGCAAAGCAGATGGCGGAAAAATTTTCGTTTCTGCACGTCGAGTACAAAAACATCGTCATTGACCCGGACGCCGTCGAGCCTTATAAGAAGGACATGAAAGGCAACGATACGGCGCTGAACGCCACGTCCGTCGTTTTCATTCACAACGAACAGTACCGTGTCCTGACCGACACAACCAGCGGTGTCGGGTATGTGGACTTCTATACGCTGAACGATAAAGGCACCGTCGTTGCCTACAACGGCGAGGAAGTGCTGACGGCCATGATTCTCTGGGTTCTCAGGGAAGAACACCCGACGGCATACTTCACCACGGGGCACACGGAAACGTCCACGGCGGCGTTTTCTTCCGCACTGGCCTGCGCCGGCTACTACGTCGACACCGTGGACCTGCGGCAAAACGAGGTTCCGTCGGATGCGGGACTCCTTGTCATTTCCCACCCCGTCAAGGATTTTGAGAAATCCGCGGAGGGCTCCGGCGTGCGCAGTGAGTACGACCGCCTTGTCAGTTATACCGACCGCGGCGGCCGCGTCCTTCTCGTGACGGACCCGTACCTCAAGGAAAATCAGCCGGTTCTGCGCGGGTTTATGGATACGTTCGGCATTTCGCTCTCCGAGAGGGATACCGACGGCGGCAGGGTCGCCGACATTGTAAAGGACACCGAAAATGGCATATCCGTGGACGGATTCACGTTCGTGTGCGATTTCGGCACGGGCAGTTTTGCCTCGTCGGTGGCCGCCGTGGTGGACGCACAGGCCGCAGGAAAGGTCATAACATCCTCTTCCGGCGTTCTTCTGACGGACGCCGCCAGAGGCGCGGAACCCCTCCTCGTATCCTCGTCTGCCGCCGAAACGGAAGCGGCCGGTGCCGTGACCGACCGTGACGGCCGTTATACGGTGGCCGCCTACAGCCGTCAGACACACAACGGCAATACCGCCGAACTTGTCGTTTTTCCGAGCATTTATCTGTCGGACAGTGACGCCATGGTGACCAACGGATATGCCAACCGCACCTTCTTCTACGCCGTGTTCTCGGCACTCGGTACGGGCGGCGGGGAATGCCCTTACGGTTGCCGCCTCGTCCTGATGAGCAACGATTATCTCGAAAACCTGACGATGGGCACCGCCCGTCGACTGACCGTTCTGTTTATGGCTGTCCCCGCGGCCTTGGCCGTGGCCGGCGCCGTCGTCGTTATCCGACGCAAAAACCGTTAACGGAGCCCGTTAAGAAAAGGAAACCGCATGAAAGAAAAAAAGAAAACAGAACCGTCCGCTCGCTCGCGCATCATTGCCTGCGTCGGCGCCGGTGTGATCCTTCTTATGTTCGGTCTCAACCTTCTTTTGACATATGTCGGCATGCAGAAATCTCTGTTTGTCGATATGACATACGAAGAGTTGTACACGCCGAGCGCACTGATGAAAGAAACCTGCGACAACATCCTTGCGGATAAGGCAAAAGACACCGAGGTGACGGCGATTTTCTGCAATGACCCCGACAGACTGGAAGAAAACGTCACGTCCCGCGTGACGTACACCATGGCGCTGAAACTGCAGCAGAAATATCCGAATTTCCATGTAAAAACCGTCAATGTCACGCAGAATCCGACGGCGGTGGCGGCGTATAAAACCACCTCGCTGACGGAGATTACCTCCACGGACATGATTCTCGTCTGCGGCACGCAGTACCGCATCATGCCGCTTGAAAACTTCTGGGTGAGTAACAGCACCACCGGGGAGTATTATTCCTACAACGGCGAATACCGTCTGGCCTGCGCCCTGATGTCGCTCCTGTCCGTCAACGGACCAACGGCCTATTTCGTTACGGGACACGGTGAAACCGTGTACGACGAGAATGATGCCGCGGCGGCGGAGAACACCCGTCCGCTCCGCAATCTGCTGACGGAACGCGGTCTGCGCGTGGCAACGCTCGACCTTTCGTCGGTTGATGCCGTACCTGACGACTGTGTGCTTCTGATTGTCAACAATCCCCGCACGGATTTCGCATACGACGAAGGAAAACTCGACAGCATGACGTACCGTTCCGAACTTGAAAAACTCGACCGTTATATCGTGGAACGTCAGGGTGCCATGATTGTTGCCAAGGATTATAAAATACACCTTCCGAATTTTGAGACGTATCTTTGCGAATGGGGCTTTTCCTTTTCCGATGCACGTGTGGAGGATGAAGAACACGCCGCCGGTGACCGCACCCGCGTTCTCGTGGAATACGACAATTCGGAGGACAGTTACGGCAGTTCGATTTACGGACAACTGACCAAATATTCGAGTGCCGCCGCCACGGTGATTTCCGATACCGGCTATATCAACTCTGCTTTTTCCGACGACGACAGCCGCACGGAAGACGGCTCGGATGCGGCCCGCTATTACGTTCCGCTCTTTTCCTCTTACGCTACGGCGCGCGCTTACGTCGGGGAGTCTCCCGCGACGGTGGCCGGCACCCACACATTGGCAGCCGTCAGCGCACGCATTCTGTTAGACAGTACGACGGCCACCCGCTCGTATTCCTACGTCTGTTGCAGTGCGTCGGGCGATTTCCTGTCCGCCGACCTGCTCGGTAACGCCTCTTATGCCAATTACGACATTCTCTCGCTTCTTGTGGAAAACATTTCCCGCGTGGACGAATATGCGTCCTCCGACCTCGGCGGTTCCTCTCTCAATTCCGCGTCTTCTTACGGAAAAGTTCTCGTGGATACAACCATGACGGAAACGTCCGATACGGTGTATGCCGCCGACGGCTCCGTTATTCTCCGCCGTGCGGCCGTTAGCGCCGCCACCAAAACGTGGATGACGGTTATGGTTGTTCTCGTTCCCCTCGCAGTGGCCGTGTGCGGGGCGGCGGTGGCCGTCCGACGTCGGTTCCGTTAAGGCAAAGGAGGTCAAGATTTTGATAAAAGTACAGAAAAAATTGAGTAAAAAGTCCCTCACGCTTCTGATTCTTCTCGGCCTTCTCGTCCTCTCCGTTACCGCGTATATTATCGTTACGAAAGTCACCACGTCGAATTCTGACAACCCGTCCGACAGCACACTCCGGTACGAGCCCATCGACGGGGAATCACCCGATAACCGCGTGTATCCTTATGTCAGTCTCGACTCGGTCAAAACGGCGGATGTTACCGTCACAACGCCGGACGGCGTCTACGGGTTCCTCAAAGGCTCTTCGGACAGTACGTACTATATGTACTATTACGACGAAAACGGAAAGCAGCAGACATTTTGCCCGCCGCAGATGTCCGTTGACCCGAATTTCGATTATACAAGCCTCTATGCCAAAGACAAAGGCAACTACGGCATCAACGCACCGCGGTATCTGTATCTGACCTCGGCTGTTTCCAACATTTATTTTTCCGAGCGCATTCCGCTCTCGGAGAACGAAACGGAAAAGGCGGCGCAATTACGCAGATACGGTCTGGACGATACGAAAAATATCGTAAAAATCCAGTATATCGACAAATCCGGTAGTTATGTCACGCATATGCTCCGCCTCGGCAAACAAACCGTCGGTAAAACGGGGTATTACCTCATCGTGGACGACCGTCCGTATGTGTATGCCTCTTCCACCGACAGTCTGGGTTATGCGTACAAGCCGTTTGCTTACTATGTCAATCCGATTCTGATTGCCTCCGGTTCTTCGAGCGGAAATTCAAGCGTTTACGAAGCCTACCTGACGGTGAATTTCCGCGAGTATGTGAACAAGGTTCACGACACGGTCGGTGAGACGGTGCCCTCGGGCGCCGAGGTCGTCGTCAGCGTGCGTACCCGTTCGGAATCGGACAGCGAATTTTCCACGGTGAAAACAAGGTCCTTCCGTCTCTCCGAACTGACGTCGGCCGAATACGGACGGCTGGCCGCCGTTCTGTCGGGCGGCAAAATCGGGAGCGTGGGTCAGACAGTTACGCTTCGCGAAGAAGTGACTGACGACCGCTGGCTCCGTTTCGGAGACAAGGACAGCCTGACGTACACTTATACGGTGACGCAGGTCCTCTCCGCTCTGTATGACACGGAGGAACGCACGACGGGCACAGTCGGCACCGCACCGTCGATAAAAATCCGCTATATCCGCAAGGATGAAAACGGGGAAGAGACGGAGTGCTCCGGCATTCTCTCTCTGTCCGATAAAAACCTGTCTGCCGAAACCGTGAGTGCCCTTCGCGCGCTGTCTGTCGGAGGGACATCGGACGGCGCATCCCGCGTTTCCTTCTCCGTCACATACGTCAAGGACGAAACAGCGGAAAAGAAAACCACGAATATCGTCGTCAGAGACATTCTGTCCGTGACGGATAAAGACGGAAAGTATCTCACCGAGGTCACCGAGGATTCGTATGTGTATGCCTATGTGTATCTGGAAGCGGGCGGTCGGAAATCGGAAGCCGTTCTGCAACTTCTGCATGTGACAGCCGATACGGACGAGTATTCGACAAGCGTCAGGGAAGCCTTGCTCGGTAAGAAGGCCGAAAGCGGTCAGAACATTACCGTCTATGCCTACGTGGAAGAGTACGAAATCATGTACGGCTATACGGAGTATGACATTTCCGAGATCCGCGCGTTTGTCACGGAGGAGGAGATTGTGGCTTTCGGCTTTGTCAACTCGGCCAACCGCGACCCCTTCTATCGCGAAACGTACTTCACGAATAAACTTCCCTATACGAATAAGTACAGCGTATACGGACTGAACGACACCCACTGCCAGACTGTTATCCGCGCACTCGGCGGCATTCAGGACAACGCCAATCAGGCGGCCGGCCTCTTCGGCGACGAAACCGTGGCCATCGGGCTGACGACAGAGCGGATGATGGAATACGGATTGTATTACAGCCGCATATATATCGAGGTGCCGCGCGGCATCGGTTCCAATGAGAACGGCACCGAATACAACTGGCAGTACACCCTCGGGTTTACCATGTATATCAGCGACGTATACTATGACACGGAGGACGGAACGCCGTACCGTTATGTCGCCTCGGACGTGTATGACATCATTGTCCGCGTCAACGACAATACGTTTGATTTCATCGATAAATCCTTTACGGAGTACTGGGCACGCGAACGCATGATGCTTATTGACATCGGAGACATGTCGTCGATTGAAATGAAATTCAATACGGAAGAAATCAAAGGCACCTACGATTTTATCATTAAGCATTATAACCGGCAGACGTCCGACGGCGGGACCTATACGCAGCACAACGTCCTTGTCCGTCCGAGCGACGGGTATAACGCATATTTTGTAAATAAATATTTGCAAAATCACGAACTTTCGTCTGACAAAACCTTTGACCTCAACAGTTTGTATGACATGACCATGGGCGTCGACGACAGATATGCGCATGCCATTTACGGCAAAGATTTTGCCGGCGACGGATATTTCAAAGACTTTTTGTCCACCGTTTTTTCCGTAGGATACGGCGGGACGCTGACAGAGGAAGAGCAGGCCGCGTTTGCGGAGAACACACCGCTCTTTATCATGACGGTAACGCTCGAAAAGGCCGACGCCTACCGGTATGTGTACGAGTTTTACCGTGGCACGGACAGACAGGTCATGGTGCGCCTTTACAAGGCGGACGAAAACGGCGTGCAGAAGAGCCTTCCCGTCGGCGAGTTCTATATTTCCTCGCTCGGCCTGCGTCGCATCATGGGCGCGGCTGTCAATCTCCTTTCGGGTGTGCCGGTCGGTTCCGAACCGTCGTTCGGTGAATAAATGAAAAAAATTCTTGAATTTGCCGAAAACTTTGAAAAAATATTTGCATTTTCGCTTTCCGTATGTTATAATAGGCAGTACGGAGCGGAAAACCTCCGGAATTGTCCATATTTTTAGGAACTTTATATATCAAAAGGAATCAAGCTCATGAAAAAAAGAATCATTGCTCTCCTGATGGTCGTTGTCCTTTGCGTATCGGTGCTTGCCGGTTGCGCGTACGATTATGAAAAGGAAGATCTGACCAAATACTCCACGGCCGACGGCGCCGCCATGAAAGCCGCGTTCCGTCTGCTCGAAATCGAGGACGGTACGTTTACGACAAACGAGGAAACTCGTGAAAAAATGACGCTTGCCAAACTGGCATCCGCGTTCGCCGAGGCCGTCAAGAAACTGGACGACCGCAAACTGACCGAAGGTGTGATTTTGAAAACCGACCTTGTCGAGTACTACTTCTACCTGACGACGGAGAAGGACGGCAAAACCTATACGTATTCCACCGAGAACATGAAGTTGGATAAGGCGACCGCCGTGCAGCTCAACGATTATAAAATCGGCGATGACGTGTTCAACACGCTGGTTCTCGGCCTTCTGACACTGAACAACGGCGAAATCGACCTCGCTGTAGATGGATTCAAGACGGAAACGTCCGGTGACCTTCCCGGAACCGGTCTTATCTTCCTTTCTTATACGACAGAGAAGACCACGGGCGGCAACTCTGCCAAAAACTCCGTCACCAACGTTATCCTTGACCTGTCCGACGATACGAACGAACTTGTCAAAGCCCTCAAAGAGCGCGAAGGCGTGAAGATCGGCACCAAGTTTGCCACCGGTTCCGGGGATGACGCCAAAATCGAAGTCACGGCCGACGAGACCACCACGTCGTACTACGATATCACGATTGACTGGGCGCAGACCGCCGGCAAGGACTTTTCCGCGCCGCTCAAAGGCTATTACACTTCCGCCAAAAACGATGTGAAGGATATGTATAACGATACCTTCGCCGTTGACAAGGATACCGAAATCACCGTTCACGTGTTCCCGTCCTGCCGCTATGCCGTTGCCGACCCGGCCGACAAAGCCGCTGCCGTCCGCGAACAGATTTTCACCGTTCTCGGCGCGAAGAACCTGAAGACCACTTCTCTTGAGCTCTTTGAGTCCAAAGATTACTTCTACACCACCGAAGGCGAAGGTGCGAAAACCGTAACGCTGGCCGACATCATCAAGGAACTTGTCGACAACTATGCCGACTATTCGAAGAAGGAAGAGGCCAAGAACGAAGCGCAGAAGGCTTACGACAAGGAAGAGACCGAGGGTAACAAAGCCGCGCTCGATACGGCAACGGCAGAGTATGAAGCGGCCAAAGCCAAAGTCGATCCCGACACTGTCATGGCCGAAATCGAAAAGTGCAAAAAGGACGACGAGGGCGCCGTGGACGCCATCTACGAAGCGATTCACAAAGCACAGTTTGATTCTCTTGAGAGCGAATACAATGCCGAAATCGTGAAGAAGGTCAAAAAGGCGGCATGGGCGGCCATCAAGAAAAACATCACCGTGAATTCCGTCCCGAAGGGTGCTGTGGATGATGCCTACGACCAGAACATGAAGTCCTATAAATATGACTACTACAGCAGCAGTGACAACAAGTCGAAGTATGCGACGCTGGACGACTACCTGATGAAGGTGGCTACCGATTATCTCGGCAAAGATGTCACCACCAAAAATGACATGAAGAGTGCGCTGAGAGCGCAGGCGGAGGAGCAGGCCAAGGATATGATGACGGTGTACATCGCCGCCAAGGCCCTTCGTGAGCAGTTCCCAGATGATAACTTGAACGTAACGAAGGACGAAATCAATAAATACGCTGAGAATATCGCGCAGTACTCTTACCTCTACTACCTCTACGGTATCAGCAAGTCTTACTACACCACCGAACAGGTCAAAGAGATGTACGGTGATGCCAATCTCCGCACCGAAATTCTGATGCAGAAGATTCTTAACCTTGTTGCCGCGACCGTCAAGGACAGCTCGGCGGAAGACTTCGGCGGTTCCGATGCGATTGACTTCAAGAACGTCTCGTACACCACTAAAGCTGCGGAAAAAGAATAATTCCCGCAAGGGCAGTTGAGTCAAAGAGCTGTTTTATCTGTGAACCTCTCCGGAAACGGACGTTGTGTTTTCGACCGGACGTCGCAGAAAAACAGCTCTTTTTCTGTTGAATTTAAGGAAGGAAGAATACATGAAGCAAGTCATACTGTATACCGACGGTGCCTGTCGCGGTAACCCCGGCCGTGGCGGATGGGGCGCCGTTCTCGTGTATGGAAAGTACGAAAAGGAAATGTCCGGCGGCGCGCCGGAGACGACGAACAACCGCATGGAACTGACCGCCGCCATTGAAGGTCTGCGGGCATTGAAGGAACCGTGCGACGTGGCTCTGTATTCCGATTCCAAATATCTTGTCGATGCGTTCAATCTCCACTGGATAGAGGATTGGGAGAAAAAGAACTTCCGGGAAGGAACCAAAGACGAGGTGAAAAACCCTGACCTCTGGAAAGAACTGATTGCCCTGACAAAAATTCACCGGGTGCAATTCTTCTGGGTAAAAGGCCACAACGGACATGACTATAACGAACGGTGTGACGCGCTTGCCACGGCGTTCGCGGATTCATTTCTGAAAAAACAAGGAGAACAACCTATATGAAAATGAAAAAAATCACGGCGTCGTTGCTTCTTTTTTCGTTGCTTGCCGGATGCCTTTTCGCGGCTGTCGGTTGCGGGAAGGATGACAATACCGATACGCCCGTGACATATGATTACCTGACGGAAGATTTGACACCGTATATTTCCGTTGATCCCTCTGTCTGGGCGTCGATTTCTCTGACGCTGAAGCTCGACGAGGTAACGGATGCCGACGTGGATGAAGCGATCAACAATCTGCTTGTTTATTATAAGAATAAAACCGCCGCGAACGGCGGCGCAGGTGTCACGGATCAACCCATATCGCTTGGCGACATGGTGTATATCTATTACCGCGGCGACACGCTGCAAAACGGCGTGAAAAACTTTTTCACGGGCGGTAGTAACATAGAAGGTGCCAAACCGGCGGAGATTGAAATCGGTTCCATGTCGTTTGTGTCCGGATTCGAGTCTTCTCTTATCGGGCTGATACCGGAGGATATGGTAAAAATGAAACCGTCCGGGACACTGGAAGACGGAGATTACGTGACGGTCTATATGGAAGCGGTGTATCCGAACGGAGATGTCCGGTATTCTTACGAGAGTATACTGTTTTCCGAGGAAAACAGAGCAACCGTGGACGCGACGTACGGCGAAGGCTTTTATGAAAATATGGTCGGTATGACGTACAACCTTTCCACGAAGGAAGACGACATTCGGGCAGCCACCTCTTCTGTCACTCTTCCGTACAACGGCGAACGTGGCGAGGGCGAAGTAAGTTATACAATGCGTTTCTGCTACGTGACCGACCGCAAAGATGAACCGACGAAGGTCACGGCGTATTTCCCCGCCGATTACAGAGAACCGACCTTGCAGGGTAAGGAAGTCTTTTTCGACGTGTATCTGGACAGCACGAAAAATTATGTGATTCAGTACGTAACCCCGGAACTGAATGACGACTTTATTCTGAAGACAATGGAGCTGACAGAGGCGGAACTGGCCGAGTATAAAGGCGATACGTTGGTGGAAAAATTCCGTTCCAAAGTGACGGAGACACTGGAAGAACAGTACCGCGAAACGTATGACTCGCTTTTTGAGGGTGCCATGATTTCGTATCTCACGGGCGCGGCTACCTATGCCGCTTTGCCGGACAAGGCGTTGCAGGCTGCCCGCGACGAATATAACCGTCAGTTGGACGAAGCCTTTGAAAACATCGGCGCCTATTACGGATATACCGATAAGGAAGCCTTTGCCAAATCCTATTTCGGGTATACCGAGGGAAGTTTTGCGCAGTACGCGGAAACAAACGCCACCGATACGGTAAAAAAACGGCTGGCCTTCTACTATATCGGTCGGATGGCAGGGCTGATTCCCGACGGAGAAACATTGAATACCGCGGTCGAAGAGATGAAGCAGGAGTATTTCCGCCTGAACCTCGAACAGAATAAGGACGAGTTTGACAGAGAGAATTTTGCTTCCGACGAATCGTATCAGAAGGCCATCGATGCGTTTTATCAGGAAATGCTCGACCACTACGGCGAGGAGTTTTTTCTCGAAAACGTGCGGTATGAAGCCATCATGAAGGGATTGAAAGAACACACCACCGTTGAACAGTTGGGACGGAAAAAGGCGTAAAAAAGGACTGTTCTCGCCGGAAAGCGCGGGAACAGTCCCTTTATATAATTATGGAAGAGAATTATTCTTCTTCCTGTTCTTCTTTGTAGGCCTCTTCGTCCAGTTCATCGTTGAAGCGTTTGGTCGCTTTGCCGTTTTCGTAATCTTCGTCTCCGGCGAGGCTGACAAACGAATATTCTTCGTCGTCTATGTCGTAAAAATGCCCGTGAACATCCAGCGCGCGTGCCGCTTTGCAAAAGACATCGAGAAATTCTTCCGGATTGAATTCGCCGATTTCAACGCCAAGGTCGTCATTGGTGAAAATCATGGACGCTTTTTCATTGTCCCCCGCCGTGGCAAAACTGTCGTCGTAGGAAATGTAGTCGGAAGAGCACTCGAAAAAATCGTCCAGTTCGCCGGATTTCAGAAATCCGGCCATTTTTTTCAGTTCGCTTTTTGTGCCTTCCATAGTAATTTCAAAAAAAAGTTCTTCGTACAAAATCATAAGTCGAAGGAAGCCCTTTCTGTAATTTCGGAGCGCACGCGGCGCCCGTTTTTTTCTTTCTCTTTTTGCGCATAAGAGTATAGCATAGCCGACGGTGTTTGTCAATAGGGGGCAGGGAAAATTCTTCCTTGCATCGGCAGAGGCCACTTTTTGATGTTTTCCGCTATATACTTTGTATCTATCCTATGACGAATGCGAAAAAACGTGCTGTTTTTTAATTTTTTTCAAAAAAAGGTATTGACAAACGGGGAAGAACGTTGTATAATAAGAAGGCTTAGGGCAAAGCGGGTGCGCTTTTTCCTTGGCAGAACTTTAGGTCATTGAAAATTGAACAACATGAATTTAGAGCACTGAAAAGTGCGAAGAATCTCGTTAAGAAC
>CAKRWK010000017.1 GCA_934417455.1 uncultured Eubacteriales bacterium | reverse complement strand
ACCGTACATGCTGTTCCACCACCTCCCTGTACCTTCTGTACGTGGTTTCTTTCACCGTCGGTTTTACACAGTCTTCCAGCCACATGGACAAAAAATTTCCGTATGTCACATTTTTATCTCCTTTCGTTTGTTTTGCCCCGTCTGAGGGCTGACACAGGAGTATAACAGATAAGGAAACACGCGTCAAGATAAAAAGCCGACAGGTGTGCGCCTGCCGGTTTTCCGTTTTTTACAGATTTTCAAGATACGCGCCGAGCGTGCGTGCCAGCACCGCGTGTCCCTCGTCATTGAAGTGAAGACCGTCCGCGGTATATGCCTTGAAATCTTCGGGACGGTTCGGGTCAACGGGCAGATTTTCGTAAAGATTCAAAACGTGCACGCCGAAGGCGGGTGCCGTTTCTTCTATCACGCGGACATAGTCCGCCACCGGGCGGGCATCCGACGCCTTGCAAGGTTGTCCGGACGGTTTTGTTTCATCCTGCCCGTTGTAAAAAGAATGTGCCGGCGTAAGGAACACGACGGGTTTTCCCGCGTACTTTCCCGAAAGAAGTTTCATGAGGAAATATACGGCGCCGCAGAACGTGGCCGGGGTTGTGTCCCCCATCTTTCCGAAAGGCGCGTCTCCGTGCGCGTAGTCGTTGATACCGCCGTAGACGACAGCGATGTCGGCGTCGTCCTCTAAATCATATGCCCGGCCGCAGAAACAAAGGTCGGCGCGCGGGCAATCGCTCGGGTGCGACTGGTGCGCGATACGGCTACCGCTGATGCCGTGATTATACGCGACCGCAAGACCGTACATGTCTTTCAGGCGGTTGTCATACCTGTTTTTCAGGTCTTTGACCCCGACGCCCTCGGTAATGCTATCGCCGATGAATGTTACTCTTTTCCCTGTCAAATTCATGTTCTTTCTCCATTATCTTTTATCCTTTTAAAGATTTTCTTACCCATGATTTTACACCGCCGGGCCGCCCATGTCAAGGTGTTCCGCCGCGTTTTTTCAAAAACTTTTTGTTTTCGGTGTCCCTATGCTTGCAGGGCACTGCATATTTCCGCAACGGCCTTGCTTTTTCCGCAAAACCGCAGGAGAATTTCATTATTTGAGGCGAAAAAAGCGTGAGAACGATTGACCGAGAATCCGCCACAACCGAAAAAACACATGATTCAGCAAAACCCGTCCTGCCCGCATTTGCGGACAAGACGGGTTTTGTATATATTTATTTACATTACTATGCATTACACGCCGGCATATCGGCGGTGCCGTCCACATAGCGGCTGGCCTGCGTGGTGAAGAGGAGGCAATACTTGCCTCTTTTTTTCATGAGTTCTTCATGTGTGCCGATTTCGGCAACGCGGCCGTTTTCGAGAACAACAATCTGCCCGGCGTCCACCGCGCCCGACAGGCGATGCGACACAAACACGGAAATGCGCCCGGCGGCAAGGTCATAAAACTTGTCGAACACCTCCTTTTCCGCCATGGCGTCAAGCGCGGCCGTCGGTTCGTCGAGAATCAGAATATCGGAATTCTTATAGAATGCGCGGGCGATGGACAGTTTCTGCCATTGACCGCCCGAAAGTTCGATGCCCTCTTCCTCAAACAAGCGCGTCAGGGGCGTTTCGTACCCGCGCGGCAGAGCGGCGATGAAATCCGCCGCATCGCCGCGGGCTGCGGCGGTCGGCACATCCTCAGGCACATGCGTGCCGTACACGTCGCCGAAAGTGATATTTTCTTTCACCGTGACGGCATATTTCCCGTAGTCCTGGAAGATAATACCGAAGAGCTCATGATATTTATCGGGGTCATAGGTGCGGATGTCACGCCCGTCGAGCAGAATGCGTCCTTCCGTCGGGTCGTACAGACGAGTCATCAGTTTAATCAGCGTGGTTTTCCCCGCACCGTTCAGGCCGACCAGCACGGTACGCACACCGGACGTCAGCGTCAGATTCACGCCGCGGATAACATCTCTGTCAGCACCGTGGTAACGGAAAGACACGTTCTCAAACGTCAGCGTATGCGGTACGCCGTGCACCGGCGCGTCGCCCGCGCCCCCGAGGGCGACAACGGTCGGTTTTTCGTCCATGAAACTCATCATATTATCAATGAAGAGCGTTCCCTCGTAGATAGTGGCCGTGGCAGTGACAAGCGAAGAAACGCCGGTCGCGATGGAGGACAGAGCACCCGTATACAGCGTATAATCGCCGATGAGGCCGTTGCCGTACACAACGGTATAGGCCACAAATGCGAACAGGCCGCAGTTGGCCAGCACCGTCAGAAGTCCGACCAACGTCTGCACGACGCCTTCCCTGACAATCAGCCGCCGCAAGCCGGCAAAGTAGCGGGCAAACACGCTGTTGTATTTGTCCATAAACGTATCGCCGAGATTCAGAAGTCTGATTTCCTTTGCATAGTCCTTATTGACCATGGTGGAGGAGTAATAATTCATTTCGCGCCGTTCTTTGGAATGGCGGCGGATGTATTTGAAACTGCGGTTGCGGTAATGATAATTGACGGCGGCCGTCGGTACGGAAGCAAGAACAATCACCACCGGCGCCCACGGCGACAGCGTGGCCAGCACGGCGATAAAGGACACCGAACTGATGACGGAACTTATCACGGTAAAGGTGGCCGACAGAATGTGAAGCGGGCGGATGCCGGCTTCTCTGTTGGCATTTTCGAGTTTCTCGTAAAACTCCGGACGGTCAAAGGCCTGTTGGTCGAGCGTCTTTGCCTTCTCAATGATTTTCACGCGGATATGATGCGACACGCGTTCGCCGGCCAGCGAGGTCAGCATACTGTTCAGGCGGTTGAAAAGACGTTTGAAGAACAGGTAAAGAAACTGAAGCAGGAAGATGAAGAGCACCGGGCGAAAGACATCAAAAAACGGTGCGCCCGCCACGGCTTCCCCTGTCGACAGAAGGTCGGCAATGGCGTTGAGCAAGTCACGCGAAATGTAAGCGCCGACGACGGGTAAAAGGCCGTCGATAAGGCAAAACAGACACATGAGAAACAGAATGCCCGGTGCCGTCTCCCAGACGAGACGGACAATATAGAACAGCCGTGAGAAAAAGCCTTTGGTTCTCTTCCACAGGTAGGATGGTACCTCCCCGAGGTGTTTCGGCTTCGGAATCCCGTCGGAAATTTCCTTCGGCGGCGGACCCATGGGCGGCATAAGCACCCCTCCTTTTTATCAGACTCTGGAACGCAGACCCGACCACAAAAACACGATGGCCTGTGCCGGTATGCCGAGCATGAAAACAAGCCATATGCCATAATACTGCGGCACCATCACAAAAAACGACAGGTATATTGACGCAAGTGTCGACCATATGAGAACGGAAATAATCAGAAAGTTGATTTTCCGCTTGCCCCACATGGAATTGAAAACAAGCAGAACAATCATGCTGACGGGAACGGAATACACATAGAGAAGCCATGTGCGGAACACCTGCGGTTTCAGGGTCAGGTCGAAAATGACAAACAGAAGCGTAGCAACAAGCCAAACAAGCGACGTCGCCAGCATGGTAATAATAAACCGGTTGCGGCGGACGGCCGCCGTGATGTTATGAACGCGGCTTTCGCTCGCGGTATGCTCTTCATGAAGAAGATAATCGACGGTGACACCGAAATAATCGGCAATCTGCTTCAGGACGGTGACGTCGGGGATGGATTCCGCACGTTCCCATTTGGAAACAGCTTTGTCCGAATAGTTCAGCACTTCCGCAAGACGAAACTGTGTCATTTTTTTCGCCGTACGAAGTTCGTAAATATTTTTCGCCACGATTTCACGCAATTCACTCATGTAAACATTTCTTTCCTTTCTTTGATGAATTTGCGGTAGAATTTTGTCGGTTTTTTCGTTTTTCCGACTCTCCCGACGGGAGAATCGACGTTTCGGATGCAAAAAACGCCCGTCCGACAGTGTGCCCGCACTGAGATTTTACCCTATTTTAGCACAAAAATATAGAAAAATCATGAATACAATGTAAATCTACCGCCGGTAGAGGTATCTTTTTTCTTCTCTACCGAAGCAAGCACTGTCGGTAGAGGATTACTCTCTGTTCCGTCTCCGTCCCGCGCCGCATTGTAGGGTGACTTTTCCGAAAAAAGTGTGTATAATAACGGCATAAGAAAAAACTTCGGATGAAAGGCAGACGGGGGGATTTGCCGAAAGGTCTGCCGAAAAGCGGCTTCCGACATAGGGGAGCCCACCGTTGCGGGGGAGAGTGCCGAAAGCACGGCGACAGCCTCGTGGGTATTCCGGAAAGCGTCGGAAGCGCGATATACCGCGAGAGTTCCCGAAAACGGGCAAGACGGCACCGCCGGCTTCTATCCACGGCCTGCAGAAAAAGTTACATAGGAATGAAAGGATGTTATCATGAAACAATTAATGATTTTCGGTGATTCCATTTTGCGCGGTATCACGTATTCGGAAGAAATGAAAAAATACCGCCTTTGCGCGGGCTACAAGCTCCCCTCGCTGACGGAACTCGGCTACGATGTGGTCAATCATTCCCGTATGGGCGCCACCGTCACGCGCGGCCTTGACATGCTCGACGGAGGACTGCCGCAGTGCGACAACGACACGGTCATTCTTCTTGAATACGGCGGAAACGACTGCGACCATAACTGGGATGAGGTGGCGGCAAATCCCGCCGTCATGCACCTGCCGAATACGCCGGAAGCGGAATTTATACGCAAATACAGTACGGCCCTCGAACGTTCCCTTGCCACGGGTGCCACCGTCATCATGTGTCCCCTTCTCCCCATCGACGCCGACAAGTATATGAACTGGATAAGCCAAAAACGTTCGCGCGAGGACATTCTCCGCTGGCTCGGCGACGTCTCCATGCTGTACCGGTTTCAGGAACACTACAACGACCTTGTCGAACAACTGGCGCGGACGTATGGATGTCCCCTTCTCGGGTACAGAAAGGATTTTCTGCTCTCTCACCGCTATTCCGACCTGATGTGCCGCGACGGCATTCACCCGACGGAGGCCGGGCATGACTTGATTGAGGCTTCCGTGGCAAACTTCTTAAAAGACAGCCGCATTCTCTGCGCATGAGCGAATCCCGCGTTTTTCGTATAAAGAGCCGCCCGACTTACATCGGGCGGCTCTTTATACGTCGCGGTTTTTATCATACCGGTAATTCACAAGGGCGTTGCGGACATGCGCCAGCCGATGCGCCGACACGGGAAACGTCGTTCCGTCCGAAAGCGTCACGCTGTCATCCGCCAGACGGACGACATACCGGGCATTGACAAGCACGCCGCGGAAAACAAGCACAAACCGACCGTCCGGGGCGGCATTCTCCGCCGCGACGAACAGGGCGCGCGCTTTGTCCGGGCATTCCACCGTTTCCGTTCTGTAACCGATACGGCAGACCGTCCCCGCCTGTTCGATATAGCGTATATCGTCGACGCGGAGTCCGCGGGGCATGCCGGGATGTCCTGTTCTGACGAGAACCGTATTTCCTTTCGGTGCCGTAACGGTGGAAAATGCGTCGATTTCGGCTTCCAGTGCGGTCATATCCATGGCATCGCGGAGAAAATATATGCCGTCCGCAGGAGCGTCGGCGGCCGTATCTCCGGAAGGCAGAAGAAACACAAGCTGTGCTTCCTTGCAAAGCGCGCGGAACCGACGGACGATACGTCCCCACGCGTCTCCGGAAATCTGCGCGTCCGCAAAAATCAGAGGAAAGGGTTCCCTCTCCAGTCCGCGACAGAGGTCGTCGGCATCGGCAAAGCGAACCACCTGCATATCCGTGCCGTGCGCGTCGCCGTATTTCAGAAGGTGAATGCGAAGCGTCTCAAAACGCAATTCATCCCTGTCGTATATGGCAATTTTCAAAACATTTCACCGTCTTTCACGGTTTTTCCGCCAACGGATAAAATTCGACCGGCATATGCGACAGAGCGAAAAGCCGACGGCGGCGCAGACGCAGTCGTCCGCCGCAGATGAAAAACAGGTCGACCGCTTCCCAGAGAAAGACCCACGCGAAAATATCGATACATTCAATCCACAACGCACCGGCGCCGAGCCTGTCGGCGACAAACATAAAGGCAAGACCGAAAATGCCGACGAGCGTCATCAGAACGGCAAGCACACGGTTGCGACGGGATTCGTGCACCTCGGATACGGCCTGCAAAGAAAAGTACTGGTGAATAGCGGCGCGGTACACGTCCTTTTCGCCGTCGTCAATGCAATCGCTGTAAATATGCAGCGTCAGCGGAACCTCCGGCGGCACGGCACCGGCGCGGTGTCCGATAAATTCCGCCACGTCCGAAGAAATCACCTCCGCGCGGCTGACGGAATACGGCGAGAGAAAATCTCTGTCGTCCCGAACCGTCATGGTGATAACGGCACGGCCTTCTCTGTCCGTTTCCGGCATTTCAAACGGCTTTTCCTTTTTGTTTTCCGATAAAAATCTGAAAAACTTCATCTATGTTCTCCTGTTTTCCGGATAAGGTTAACGTTCCTTATTGTAACATAAAAACACGCGATTTGCAAGATACCGCGCGTTTTTGTGTTTTTCTGCCTCAGGCGCTCTCCTCCGCCGCGGAAGGATGCCGCGCGGGAGGGAGATAGAAGGGACGGTGACCGTAGGCGGACGTGTACACGCCGTCGCAGAAAAGTTCCGCCGCGTGACGCATACGGAGGATATTTTCCCTGACGGACAGTGTCCCGTCGGGATAAACCGGACGACCGATATGCAGCGTGAACTGTTTGACGTCGCTTCCGTCGCGCCGTTTGCGCACGTTTTTGAATGTGAAGAACATGGGAACCACGGGAACGCCGTTCTTCGCCGCCGTATAAAAGGCGCCGTCAAGCATCGGGCGGGGCTTTTCGTAGCACCACCAGAGCGCCCCTTCCGGATAAAACAGGACAAAGGAGCCTTTTTTCAAATACTCGGACACGGCGGCGTTCAGGTGGCAAAGTGTGGCGCGTGTACTGCCGAACGGCATGGTACCGCCGGCGCGGAGCATGGCACCGAAGACGCCCGACCAGTTATTGAATTCCCCGACGGTAATCCGCAGGCGACGGTACGGAACGGCGCTCTTGACCAACGCACAGTCGATTTTATTGATGTGATTACAGGTCAGAACGGCGGAACGGACGCCGCGCAGATTTTCTTTCCCGACGATTTTCAGACCGCAGTACCCGGCGATGACCCGTCCCGCGTTGCGGAAAAGGCCGACGGAAAAGAAAGTTCCTATCTGATTGAGCAGTCCCGGACGCAGATAGTCATAGTCGTCCGATACCTTCTTTTTTCCTTTGGTCGAGGGAGGGTCCACATGCTCGGAGAATTTGCGTTCTCTCTCGAATTGCTCTTCCCTTGCCATAAGTTCCGTTTTTTTCATGTCTCCTCCGAAAAGCCGTCACATCCGAATCCGCTTAACCGGCTCCCATGTGCCGTTGTCGCGGGAAAACAGTGCACCGAAAAAGATAAAAATATACTCCGCCGTCAAAAACGGAGAAAGAAACAGATATGCGGCTTTTTCCCCGCGCGTCATTTTGTTGATGTCCCTGTCCGCAAGCAATGTCATGACAGCGAACACAAACAGTTCGAGATACGCCGTAAGAAACGGTATACCCATGCAGACGAGCGCGGCGTATGCCGACGGCATCTGTCCCGTTGCCAAAAATGCAACAGCGAACACAAGGTACAGGAGAAAGGCAATTATATGCCCGCCGAAAATGGCGCACAGCGGCACCACGCCGAACAACTGCTGAAGATTTTTACGGCGGACATGTCCGTCCCCGAATGTCAGCCGCAGCATTTCGCGGCCGTAAGTTCTGCCGAACGAAACGACGCCGGCAATCCAGCGTTTTCTGCGTTTATTGTATTCTCTGTGAGTGGTGGCTTCCTCCGAATACACCTCGGCGCGCTCGCAATAACGTTGCACATATCCGTGGCGCATACATTCGACGGCCACCTCGTAATCCTCCGTCAGACTGCGAAAAGGATATCCGCCGAGCGGCCGGAGTACTCTGTCCGCAATATACATGCCCTGCCCGCAGAGTGTGAGTACGTAGCCACGCCGGCTTTTGCCTTTGTTACCGAGTGCGTCCACCGCGCGGTACGTCATGGCACTGCAATTGCAGCAGAGCGAGCGGCACCTTCTGTCGGACGATTCCCAGTTTTTGATGCGTTTTCTCGGAATGATGATATCGGCGCCCGGCGCCGCGTTGTTCAGTTCGGAAAGAAAATCCGGTGCGACAAAACTGTCGGCGTCCACGATAACATACGCATCATAGCGGTGCCCGGCATCGGCAAAAATGCCTTTCAGACAGGCATCAAGCGCTTCCGCCTTTCTTGTCTGCCCTTCGACCACACGGACGAGAACCCCCGGGAGCATGTCCGTCGCCAACGGTATCACGGGGTCGTCCTTATGTTTGACAATGAGATAAACGTCGAAGTTTTCCCTCGGATACGTCTGCCCGAGCAGGCTCGCAAGCAAAGGACGCGCCGTATCGGGGGATTCGTCCCGCGACGGAATCAGCACGGCCAGTTTTTCCTTTGTCGGGTTGCATAAAGGCTTGTCCTTGCGGAACGCGTCCGCCCAGAAGCGCAGCCGCGGCAGATAAGACAGCAAAAAAAGAACTTCCGCGCCTGCGTATATAAGAAATACAATTGTCAGAATCCGCATATGTTTTCCTTTCTTCCTCTCTTCTGTGCGGGCGCCGCACGCTAAAATATTTACATAAACAGTATACCCCGTCTTTATGTTCGTGTCAAGAATATGTCCGTTTTTTACTCTCTCAAGTTGCATTCTCATATAAAGTCCGTAAAAAAACGACTCTATTTATAATAGACCGGCCGATTTTTATGCTTTTTTATTGACATTTTGCAAAGTTTATGGTACAATTGTGTGCAAATCAAAAAATCATATTTCTCCATACAGAAAGGAGCGTGACATCCTTGGAAGACATCAAGAAAAATATTTCGGACAACCTGATATTGCTTCGGAAGACGCAAAAACTGACCCAGCAGGAACTGGCGTCCGAGTTTCATTATTCCGACAAGGCGGTTTCCCGTTGGGAAACGGGGGATTCCCTGCCGGACATCAGCGTGCTTCTCGCGCTCTGCGAATTTTACGGAGTGGACTTCGACTGGCTGATTCACCGACACGATACGGCGCCGAAAAAGACCGTCGGAGACAGTGACAACGGCATTAAAATCGCCGTTGTTCTGCTCTGTGCGGCGGTGGCTTTCACTTTTGCCACGCTGATATTCGTCTACAACCGCATTATGAATGCGTCGCACATGTGGGTTGCCTTTGTGTGGGCCGTCCCCGTCTCGCTCGTGTTTGCCATATATTTCAGCCGCCGTTGGTGGTCTTCGCTGTGCACGACCGTTCTGGTGTCCGCGTGGATATGGTCGGTGCTCACCGGCGTATATCTCACAATGCTGCCCGTCGAAAACGTATGGCCGCTGTTTCTCATCGGCATTCCCATCGAAATCATTGTCCTGCTCCTGAATTATATCCGCCATAAAAACCGCTGAGAGGTGCGCGTCTTCTCGCGGGGAACCGAAAACACCTCTCCTTCATAGGATACGAACAGAGGCCAACACCGCCCTCGGAGGTACTTATGAAAATCGTTGTGATACACTCCCCGAAATTTCTCGCACCCCTGCTTGCCAAAATTTTTCTTTCCAAAAAGAAATAAAAAATAGAAACGTCCCCGGCCGTTTATCGAAAATAAACGGCCGGGGACGGATTTTCACGAAAAAGGTCGTAAACAGACGTTTTTCGCCCTTTCATCGGTTTCTGCCGTAGGACGACAGATAAATCAAAAGGACGCTGATGTCGGCGGGATTCACACCGCTGATGCGGGATGCCTGTCCGATATTCAGCGGGCGGATGGCTTCCAATTTTTCCGCCGCTTCGGCACGCAGACCGAGCACGTCGGTATAGCGGATGTCGGCGGGCAGGCGACGGTCTTCCAGTTTCTTCTGCCGGTCGGCCTCTTCCGTTTCCCTCCGGATGTAGCCTTCGTACTTGATATTGATTTCCACGGTGGTCGTGACGGCGCGCGGAAGAGAAGGCCGCTCTTTATCTATCGGTGCGAGCGCCGCATAGGAAAGTTCGGGGCGACGAATCAGGTCGGAAAGACGGACGCCGGTGACAATCGGTGCGGAATCTTCCGCCGAAAGAAGCGCATTTACCGCGTCGGACGGCGCTATCACCGTCGCGGACAAACGTTCGGTTTCCCGTTCTATCGCTTCTTTTTTACGGAGGAACGCGGCATACCGTTCGTCTCCGATGAGACCGACGCGACGACCGATGTCCGTCAAACGAAGATCGGCATTATCCTGCCGCAAAAGCAGGCGGTATTCGCTGCGCGAGGTGAGAATGCGGTACGGTTCGCCTGTCCCCTTGGTGACAAGGTCGTCAATCAGGACGCCGATATACGAGGAGGAGCGGGAAAGCACCATCGGTTCTTTTCCCTTGACGGCCAATGCCGCATTGATGCCCGCAACAAGCCCCTGCGCTGCGGCTTCCTCGTAGCCCGACGTGCCGTTGAACTGCCCCGCCCCGTACAGGCCGTGCACGGACTTGAATTCCAGTGTGGCAAGCATCTGCGTAGGTTCGGCACAATCGTATTCGATGGCGTACGCATACCGCATAACGTGCGCTTTTTCAAATCCGGGAAGAGACGTAAGCATCTGCCGTTGAACGTCGGTCGGCATAGAGGTGGAAAAGCCCTGAATGTACATTTCTTCCGTGTCTCTGCCGCACGGCTCCACAAACAGCTGATGGCGTTCTTTATCGGCAAAGCGGACAAGTTTTGTCTCGATGGAAGGACAATACCGCGGGCCGACGCCGACGATATTCCCGGAGTACATGGCACTACGGGCAAGATTTTCACGGATGATTCTGTGCGTTTCGGCGTTGGTATACACAATGTGACAGGGCTCCTGCGTCATCGTCTGCAGGGCGGCCTCGTCCGTACGGACGGAAAACGGCACAATCGGTGTCTCACCCGACTGCACGTCCATGACCGACATGTCAAGAGACCGGCGCGCAACGCGGGCGGGCGTGCCCGTCTTGAAGCGGAGAAGGCGGATACCGAGGGAACGCAGGCAGTCCGAGAGTCCCCGGGACGGAAGCATGCCGTCCGGACCGGACGAAAAGTTTTTTTCTCCGACAAAAACCGTACTGTCAAGGTACGT
>CAKRWK010000016.1 GCA_934417455.1 uncultured Eubacteriales bacterium | reverse complement strand
GTCGTTCATATATCCCATCCTTTCTTTTTCACTTTTCATTTTTGCCGGAGTCGCCTGCTTTCATGCGTTCCGTCCGGGAAAAAGACAAAGAAAAAGGACCATGTCGAAATCCGAAAGCCGGGGAACCCCGGAAAAATCGGTCAACTTGCACAAAAAACGTCCTTCTTTTTTGTGCAAATAAACGAAAATTTCGTTTGAAAATAATTTTCACGCGAAAACATTGAAAAACAAACTCAGTTGTGATAGAATAAATAGGTAAAACGATATGATCGGGTTCTTTACCCGATATGTCCGGAGGAAAAAACAAACATGAAAAAAATTGTCAGCCTGATTCTCATGATGACCCTTCTGGTCGGTTGCGTCGGAATTTTTTCCGGTTGCGGCAGTGAGGACGACGGAGCGCAGATTGTCATTGCACTCGGCGACGTCGTTTACGATTTTGACCCCAGCGACTACTATGTCGACGACAACGAGGCGCAACTGCTCTCCCTGATGTATGAGCCGCTCTTCCGCCTGAACGCCAGGGGGCGTATCGAAAAAGCGGCCGCGAAGAGTTATAAAATCAATAAAAAAGAAAGAACGATTACGGTAGTTCTGCGTGAATCCTACTGGTCGGACGGCAAACAGGTCACGGCGCAGGATTTCATCTACGCGTGGCGCGACCGTATCATTGACCCCGCCAGAGCCAACCCGGCGGCCGCCCTGTTCTATGACGTTGAAAACGCCATGGACATCAAGACCGGCAAGAACCCGGATTTGTATTCGTTCGGTGCCGTCGCAACGGAATACAACAAAATCACCATTCGTTACAGAGAAGGCGCGGATGTGGACCAACTTCTGAAGAATCTTTCTTCCGTTGCCGCCTCGCCCGTACGTGAGGACGTTGTCCGCACGAGCAGCGACCACTGGATCAAATCGACGGACACCATCGTGTCCAACGGCCCCTTCTACCTCAGCACCTACCTCGTGGAAAACACGACAGCGGGACGCAAGGAAGTGGCTACCGCGCAGCTCCGCCTCGCGCGCAACACCGGCTACCGTCAGAGTCCCGCATCCACCCGCGTGGACAGACAGGTGACGCCGGCGGAAATGGCCGTTTTCTGGGTCGGTGACCACACGGTGGAACTGACGTATCAGCTGCTGGAAGCCAACGCGGTGTTCTTCATCGGCAACAATGCCGACGCCGATACCCGTACATCCTATCAGAAAAAGGCTAAAACAGCCGACCTCCTCTCTACTTACAGTTACCTTTTCAATACCGAAAACCCCCTGTTTGCGGATGCCAGAGTGCGTCGGGCGCTGTCACTTGCGCTGGACCGCGAAACCATGGCCTCTGCCGTGACGTTTGCCACGGCGGCCGGCGGCTTCTACCCCGGCAGAGAGGGACTGCTTTCCGCGTCTTCCGATCTTTCCGCCGCGCAGGCGCTTCTCGACGAAGTCGACTTTACGGGATTGAAGAAGGAATTCACCCTGACGGTGAATGACGACGAAGACAGCCGCGCGCTGGCCGGACTTGCGCAGGTGGCGTGGGAGGAACTCGGCTTCAAAGTTTCGGTTTCCTACGTGCAGAACATTCAGAGCACGGTGTTCGATACGACGGTCGGCGAGGATATTGACATCCTCGACTCCACCGTACAGGCCACCGTTAAAGACGCTGCATACGGCGTAAAGAAATTCGACGTTATCGGCATAGACTTCCAGATGTATTCCACCGATAAATTCGTTGCGCTGTGCGCGTTGACGTCCACGATGAACGGCGGCGGTGTCAGCATGAGCGAAGGAGAAGACGGCAAGATAGTCAAAACCAACCGCACGTCCGTGACCGGATGGACGAATGCGGAATATGACAGTCTGGTTCTGGAAGCGCATAACACGACGGGGGACAAAAAAGCGCGTCTTGCTCTTCTCAACCGTGCGGAAGAACTTCTTGTGAATGAAGCGCCGCTGATTCCCGTGCTTTACAATCAGAGTTACGGTTTCGTAAACAAAAAACTCAAGAATGTTTCGACGGATGGTTACGGTTTCTTTGTGTTCACCAAAACCAAACTGAAAAACTATCAGGATTATTTCTTCGATAAAATGCTGACGGACGGCAGCGAAGAGTAATCGGCGGCAATTCTGCCCGGAAGCACTTCTCGGAAGATGCCTCCGGGCAGTCGCTTTTTATATATGGAATAAGATACTGCGGAAGGGAAAAACTTCATGAAGAAAAAAGAATACACCCTGCGCACCATGACGGACAAAAAGATTTTCATTCTTTTCCTGCTCGACACCATCCGCTATCCCGTGGATTATACAACGCTGCAGGAAATCGTTTTTGAAAATACGGTGACGCTCTCGACGGAATACGAGGAATGCCTCGGCGCACTGATGGACGAAGGCCATGTCCTGAGCGACGAAGAGGACGGGGAGCGGTACTATATGATTTCGGAAAGCGGCCGTGCGTTGGCTTCCGAACTCTATGACGCACTGGACCCCGTGTTTCGCGAGCAGTGCGCGCGCTCCGTGGCCAAGCATCTGTCGCTGTCGGGAAAGGGCATACGGATTCGTTCTTCCGTGGAGGAGGACGCCTCCCGCCGCTTCCGCGTCACACTTGTTTCCGAGGACGGGTTCGGGGAGATTTTCCGTCTGTCGCTGACGGTGAACAGCCGCGCGGAGGCGGAGGACATCCGCCGTCACTACGAAAGTATGCCGGACAGCGTGTACCGCGGTACCCTGTTTTCCGCCACCGGAAAAATCGGTTTTCTGAGTTGAATTCGCGGGAAAAGGCGCATTTCGGCAAGAAAACGGCCGGTAACAAGGCATGTTTTCGGGAAAAAATAATTTTTTTAATTTTTTTTGAAGAAAGTATTGACAAATTCGGAAAAAAAGTATAATATAAGAGAGAATAGAAGAGGTATGCGGTTGTGGCAACGGCAGAAGGACGCGTCGGTGACAAACAGTTGATTGAAGCGTGGCAGGCGGGAAACGGCGAAGCCTGTAAGGAACTTTATTCCTGTTACCAAGCGATGATTTACAAAACCATCGGTTGTGCTCCGTCGGTCGGTATGTCGTTTGACGAGGCGCTTTCGGAAGCACATTATGCGTTTTTTGAAGCCGCAAAGCACTGGAATCCGGACGGGAAAGCTTCCTTCGGAACGTATGCAAAAACGTGCATCGTAAACCGTCTGAAGCATCCGGCGTCTCCGATACCGGCCGATATACCGGCGGATGTCGAAACACCGGACGATATGGAAGCCGTTTTCATCCGGAAGGATTCGTTCGACCGTGCCGACCTTTTGGTGCACGGGTTGCTGTCCTCTTTCGAGTACAAGGTGTTTCGCTTTTATCTTCTCGGCATGAAGAGCGACGAGATGGCCGCGAAACTCGACAAAAAGAAAAAAGACATCGACAATGCGAAAGGACGCATGTTCCGCAAGCTGAAGGAAAACGCGGAATTGTTCGGATGCCTTTATTTCGGATAATCATTCAGTTTATATGCCCATGTTAGCTTAAGGGAGAGCGTTGTTTACAAAGGCGTCGGTTGGAATCCGTCACGGGCAAATTTTTATAACCTATTTAAGCGAGGAAAGAAAAGGTATGTTCCAGGACAAGACACTGAAGTGCAAAGATTGTGGCCAGGATTTCGTGTTCACCGCCGGTGAGCAGGAATTCTACGCATCCAAAGGCTTTGAAAACGAGCCCCAGAGATGCAAAGAGTGCCGTGCCGCAAGAAAGAATGTGCAGAAGGGTACGAGAGAAATGTTCACGGCCATCTGCGCTGAGTGCGGCAAGGAGTGCCAGGTGCCCTTCAAACCGACCGAAGGCAAGGCTGTTTACTGCAGCGAATGCTTTGCGGCGAAGAGAAACGCGTAAGTTCTCCCTGTGCCAGAAAAAGGACAGAATTCCGACGAATTTTGTCCTTTTTTCTTTTTTTTGATAAATCCATCTGTACAAAACGTAAAAAGTATGGTATAATACCCGTGACGGGGCTTGCCGCGTATGTCCTCCGGGGCGTTCGCCACCGGTACGACCCGGATATTCACGGTTTCGCAAAAATGCCCCGGTGGCATTTTTGCTTTACTTTATCATGCCATGAACAAAACCATGTGTGTCGACGGAAACGGCGCGCACCGAAAAGGACAAAGAATATGAAAGACGAACGGAATTTTACTGACAGAAATAAAAAACGCAGCGGGTATGACCGCCGCCCCCCGATGAAAAAGGCCGATCCTAACCCCAATGCCGTTGCCGGCCGCAATGCCGTGCGCGAACTTCTGGCGTCCGGTCGGGACATCGAAAAGATTTACATACAGAAGGGCGATAAAGAAGGCTCCATTCTGAAACTCATCGGTGAGGCGTCCGCGAGAAAAATCCCGCTTGTCGAAACGGAGAAAACCAAACTTTCGGAGATTTGCGGCGACCTGACGCATCAGGGCATTGTTGCCGTTACGCCGGAGCATGACTATGCCACCGTGGAAGACATTCTTTCCTATGCCGATTCTTTGGGCGAGAAGCCCTTCGTCGTGATTTGCGATGGCGTGGAAGACCCGCATAACCTCGGCGCCATTCTCCGGAGCGCCGAATGTATGGGGGCGCACGGCGTCATTCTGCCGAAACGCCGCAGCGTCGGACTGACGTCCGTCGTGGCCAAAACGTCGGCCGGCGCCGTGGAGCATATCCGCGTCGCCAAAGTACCGAATCTGACGCAGACCATGGAAGCGCTGAAAGAGCGCGGCCTGTGGTTTTACGCCGCCGATATGGACGGCGTGCCGTACGATACCGCGGATTTGTCCGGGGCTGTCGGACTTGTCCTCGGCAGTGAAGGGGAAGGCATTTCCCGTCTTGTCAAAGAACATTGCGATTTCACGCTGTCCATTCCCATGTACGGACATGTGGAATCCATGAACGTCTCCTGTGCGGCGGCCGTTTTGCTTTCGGAGGCCGCGCGGCAGAGACATAAAGCATAAAAAACAAAAAGGAGGGACGACCCTGTATGGATTCTGAAAAACGGTACGACAGTGCCGCGCCGGACATCCGGAAAGGCATCGCGGTGACGGAAGGCAAAAATGCCGACGGACGGGCGGAGTTTTTCTTCGCGCACGAAACGGAGACGGCAGGTGGCCTTGTTTTTGAAGATACGGCGGAAAAGAAAAAGGAAGAAGCCGAAAAGAAAAAAGAAAAAGAAGAAAAACCGTCGGCCAAAGCGGAGTTTGAAATTCCCGATATGCCGGCTTTTGACCCGAAGTACAATACCGCTTTCCCGAAAGAGGAAAGTCCGCGTATATATCAGACCTATGTACCGACATTTACCGAGGCCAGCGACAATTACCGCATGACCGGCAGAACCACGAAAGAAGAACCGAAAGAGGAAACGCCGAACCTGCCGAAACCGCATGTGCGCAAGGTGGAACGGGTAGACCCCGTGTTTGTCAATGTCTCCCTGTCGGGCGAACATAACGAAAAAACCAAAGAGGAAACGCCGGCCGACGTTCCCGAGGATACGGTTGTCGTCGAAGTCAATACGACGCCCGTGTCGCCGGAAGAGGAGAAGGACCCGCCGCTTTCCGAAAAAGCCTACCTCGACGAGAGAGAAGAACTCGACCGTCTCCTGCGTAAGAGCAAACAGACGGAAAGACCGTCGCCGGCCGCGCAGGAAAATACGGACGCATCGGAGAGTGCGCATAGAGCGGAGCCCGTCAGGAAAGTGCCGACGCCGGAACCGACCGCGGAGGAACCCGCCGAAACCGTCTATGAGACGGAATCCGCGGATGCGTTCACGCCGTGGACGTCCGCCGCAGCGGACGAGACGGAAAGGGTCGGCGCCCGTCCGTTTGCCGGCAAAAAGAAGAGAAAAAAAGAAACGGAATATCAGATGTTCGCTGATGCGACGAAAATCAAGAACGGATTTCTCGATTCGCTTGTAGCTGTGCGTGTCCGTCTGTGGTGCGCCGTTCTTCTGACGTTGCTTCTCGCTTTCGTCAGCGTGGCGGGGCGTTTCGGATTTTCCGTTCTCGGCCTTCTTCACCTTGAAGATTATCCGTGGGTAATTTCTTTTATTGACCTGCAACTGTCCGTCTGCGTTTTTCTGCTTTCTTTGCCTGAATTTATCGCATTTTGCAAAGATTTATTTGCAGGACGCGCTTCTATGGCCGTATTTTCTGTCGCGACATTCCCGGTTCTCATCGGATATGACATATATGCCGCACTGGCACACAACGGAATGAAACCTCTGCTCGGCACGCTGTATGCCGTGTCTGCCGTCGCTATGATTCTGTCCGGCCTTCTTCGCACCCAGGGTATGTTTACCGCCGTCCTGTTGATTTCCGTGCGCGGCGTGAAGAATGCTGTGGAGCGCAAAATGACGCGGGAACTTCCCGAGGAGAACGTTGCCCTGGACGGCACGGTGGACGAATACAAGTCGGAATGCGCCCGTATCTCCAAAGCCTCCTTTATCTCCGGATTCTTCCGCCGTCATAAAATGCATCCGGAAGAGAGTACCTCGCATGCGCTCTTGCTTCTGCTTTCCTTCGGCGTTTCCCTGATTGCCGGCATTGCGACCTGTTTTGTCGGTAACTGTCTTGCCGACGGTATTTGTACCTTTGTTCGTATGTTTTTTGCCTCGGTTCCCGTCGCCGGTATCCTCGCGCATGCCATGCCGTACTGCATGGCCGAGCGCGCATGCTTCACGGAGGACAGCGCCGTCATCGGCGAGTCGTCCCTCTACGAGTACGCGGGTGTCGATGTCATAACGTTTGACGATACCGAACTGTTCGGCAGAGAAGACGTCTCCCTCAAACGCGTCCTTATCTATGGGGACAAGAGCCGCTTCTCGGGCGCACTGCGGCAGATGTCGTCGCTCTTTTCCGCAGTCGGCGGCCCGCTCGGCACCGTGTTCGCCGATACGCTGGACCGTCTCCCTCTGGCGGCAACGCATCTTACCATTGAAAAAGACGGCATCAGCGGCCTCTCCGAAGGCACGCGGGTGCATGCCGGTACGGAAGCGTATATGCGCCGTCATGCGCTGGCGCTTCCGAACGACACGGAAAAAACGGAATCCGTTCCCACCAACCGTATCCTGTATCTGGCAGAGAACGGAAAGATATATGCCAAGTTCATCGTGCGCTATGCCTTTTCGGAAGAGTTTACCACGCTGCTTCCGTATCTCCGTTCTGCCGGTGTGATTCCGCTGATTTACACGCGCGATCCCGGCGTGCAGAATGACCTCCTTCTGGCCCTCACTATGGGAGAGGACTGCATGCGCGTTCTTCACAAAACGACCCCGGCGTCGGAGGACGAAACCGTGGCACCCCGCGTGGAGGCCGGTATGGTCACGCTCGGCGGAAAGAGCAGTGCCGTGGACGGCATTCTGCTCTCCAAGCGATACGTGCGCCTGCAGAATCTGTCGGAAAAAATTTTCTTCGGACAATTGCTGCTCGGTCTGGTGTTGTCCCTTCTTGCATCGATTTTCCTGAAAAATTCCTTCCCGTTCTGCCTGTTCGGGCTTATGCAACTTGTTTTCTGCGGCGCTTTTGCCGTATTTGCCGGCTACTCGCTTTCGAGAAACCGGATAGCCAAAGAAAAAAACGAGGATACCTCCGATGACTGACAAAAACCAACTTTCCTCCGTTCTGAAATCGGTCTCCAAACCGGGACGTTATATCGGCGGAGAATATAACGAGGTCATCAAAGACAAACGGAATGTCGGTTGCCGCTTCGCCTTCTGCTTTCCCGATACGTACGAAATCGGCATGTCCAACCTCGGCGTGCGCATTCTGTACGACGTGCTCAACAGGGAAGAGCGCATCTGGTGTGAACGCGTGTACGCACCGTGGACGGATATGATGGAAAAAATGCGGGAGTATCACCTCCCCCTGACAGCGCTGGAAAGCGGCGACCCTGTGTCGGAATTCGATATTGTTGCCTTCTCCCTGCAGTACGAACTCTGTTATACCACCGCTCTTGCCATGATTCGCATGGCAGGTCTCGCCCTGTACGCCAAAGACAGAAGAGAAGAGGACCCGATTCTGATTGCCGGCGGCCCTTGTACGTATAATCCCGAGCCGGTGGCGGAATTTTTCGACCTTATCGACATCGGGGAAGGGGAAGAAGTTCTTGTCGAAATCGCCAACCTTTATATGCAAATGAAGGATGACGGCACCTACACAAAGCAGAATTTTCTCCACGAAGCCGCGAGAACTATCGAAGGCGTGTACGTCCCTGCATTATACGATGTCAAGTATAACGACGACGGTACCATCCGTTCCTTCACGCCGACATACGACGATATTCCGACAAAAATCAAAAAGAGAATCATCGCGGATCTTGATACCGTTCCGTTCCCGGAGAAACCGGTGTTGCCGTATATCGAAACCGTGCACGATCGCATTACCCTCGAAGTGTACCGCGGCTGTATCCGCGGTTGCCGTTTTTGTCAGGCGGGTATGATTTACCGTCCCATCCGCGAAAAATCGCCCGAAACGCTCTGCAAAAACGCCAAATGCCTCTACGAAAATACGGGATATGACGAGATTTCTCTCATTTCTCTGTCCATCAGCGACTACTCGCGCCTGCGGGAACTGACGGACGGCCTGCTTTCGTGGACGGACGATGCGCATGTCAGCCTTTCGCTTCCGT
This sequence comes from uncultured Eubacteriales bacterium, assembly GCA_934417455.1. Classification (GTDB taxonomy): domain Bacteria; phylum Bacillota; class Clostridia; order Oscillospirales; family CAG-272; genus UBA1740. Next base: position 2,787 of record CAKRWK010000016.1, on the reverse strand, counting down.
CTTTGCGCATTGACAGTTTTTCGGAAGAACTGATGGCAAAAACGTCCACCGTCCGCACCGGCGGTATTACGTTCGCCCCCGAAGCCGGCACCCAGCGTATGCGTGACGTCATCAACAAAAACGTCTGCGAAGCCGACCTCATGCACGCCGTCGGCATTGCTTTCCGCGGCGGAAAATCCGGCGTGAAACTGTATTTCATGAACGGACTTCCGACGGAAACGGACGAGGACATCGTCGGCATTGCCACCCTGTCGAAAAAAGTGGTGGACAAGTACTATGAATTGCCGAAGGCCGAGCGTCCGCGCGGCGTTAACGTGACCATCAGCGTTTCCTGTTTTGTTCCCAAGCCTTTTACGGCATTTCAGTGGGAAGCGCAGGACACCTATGAAAATCTCATGCGCAAGCAAAAAGTCCTGCACGATGCCATTGATGATAAACACATCCGTTATACCTATCATGACGCGAAAGTTTCTTCCATTGAAGCCGTTTTCGCCAGAGGCGACCGCAAACTTTCCCGTGCGCTGGCCGCGGCGGCGGACGAAGGGTTTGTTTTCGACGCGTGGGACGAGTACTTCAGTTATGACCGATGGGTCGACCTGTTTGCCCGTTCGGGAATAGACCCTGCGTTCTATACGACGCGCGGATTCGGTCTTGACGAGATTTTGCCGTGGGATATGATTGATATCGGCGTCACGAAAGAATTTCTCCTGCGCGAGCGCGCCCGCGCCTACGCGGAAAAGACCACACCGTCCTGCGCGGAACACTGCAGCGGGTGCGGCGCGTCGAAACTCGGAGGTAAAAACCGATGGTGCAAGTGAATACGCAACCCGTGACCATCCGCTTCCGTGTCCGCAAGGTGGGGAGCCTCATGTATATTTCGCACCTTGACCTTGTCCGTACGTTCAGTAACATCGTTATCCGCTCCGGCCTTCCGCTCTGGTTTACGGAAGGGTTCAACCCGAAACCGAAAATGGTGTTTTCCGCGCCGCTTTCCGTCGGCGTGGAGAGCGAAACGGAATATCTCGATTTGCGCCTGACGGAAAGGGTCGACCCTGCGGATGCGCTGGCACGCATGAACCGCAATGTGACCGACGAGTTGCGCATGGCGGAGGCATATTACCCGGACTGCAAACTGTCCGACCTCGCATGGCTTTCCTATCGGATAGACATTTATACGGACGGAGTGACCGACGATTTGGCTGCCGCGTGCGAAAGAACGCTGACGGCGCCCGAAGTCCCCGTCGTGAAGAAAAACAAGGACGGGGAGAAGACCGTCGACATACGTCCGCGTATCCGTGAGGTTTCCGTAAAAAATGAGAACGGACATCTTCATATCGAAGGCGTGTTTTCCGCCGACCAGTCGTCGTTCCTCAATCCCGATCTTATTCTGCAGGCACTGAAAGATGCGCACGGCATCCTGTCTTCCGGAAATCTCCTTTCCGAGTACGTCACCGTCCTGCGCACGCACGCCTATCGCGCCGATATGACGGATTTCCGATAAGCCCTAAAATATGCTGTAAAAATTGAAAGACGAGAGCCGTCCGAGGTGCCGAAAGGCGTCTGTAAGACGGCTTTTGACTTGCATACAGGCTTCTCTGTCGGATGCGGCCGCCGCGCCGATGAGTTCCGAAAACGAATTTTCAATATTGGTCAGGTCCTCGTGATTGGCCGTCAGACTGATGTAGGATTCGTGTTTCATATACCGTGAGTACATGTCCGAGAAACGGCCTTCCAGTGCCTTCGGGTCATCGGGGATTACGATGGCGTCCAACTCACCGATATATCCGTCCGTTATGCGGACAATTACGGTCGCATTGACAATAACGAAAACCGTCAGCAATATGAGAATCATTCCTGCCGCGTGATGTGCTTTCATGCTTTCTCCTTTCGCACGATGTCGACCGTTCCCTCGTCGTCCACCGTCATCAGAAACACCTCGGACGGCCGCAGATGTTCCTCTTTCAGCCGTTTTTCCAGCCATGCGTCATCAAAACCGAGCGCGCGCAGGTTTTCTGTCTTTACGCAGGCGTCCACAATAACGGTGTGCGCCATGCCGGATTTGTCCGGCTTTTCCAGACTCTTTCGCGTCAGCGGCTGTCGGTCTGCTTTCGGAAGAACGGAAATTTTTCCGTTCTGTTCCAGAATGGCGTATTCGACGTCGGAAAGACTTCCGTACCCGAGCACGCGGATTTCCGTCAGAATTTCGTCAATGGAAAGTCGGTTGTCGGCCAGCACTTTTTGTCGTAGTTTTCCTTTATATATAAAGAAGACCGGGTCGCCCTCCGCCAGTTTCTTCAGTTTGGCCGATTTGTTCTTGAAGTAGGAAATCAGAACCTCGGCCGAAAGAATGCAAAGCACGGGCACGACGGCACCGAGCAGGGGAAGGTCCGGGTCGTTGATGGGAAGAACGGATACCTCCGAAATCATAAGTGCCGATACGAGTTCGCTGACTTCCAGCTCTCCGAGTTGCCGTTTGCCCATAGTTTTGAGGGTCACGGAAAGTAATCCGTACAGAATAAAGGTGCGAATGACGATGGCCGCCACAGAGAGTCCCCCTTTTTTCTCGATAATTTCTCGCGTATGACGCTATTATGCGTATTTTTGAAAAATATTATCAAAAAACCCAAATTTTTTTAAGAAACCCCCTTGACAAGAGGGAAAGAAAGGAGTATAATAGGCAAGCCGACTTTGAGAGGAAACGAAAAAGCGCGGCAGAACTTTAGGTCATTGAAAATTGAACAACATGAATTTAGAGCACTGAAAAGTGCGAAGAATCTCGTTAAGAAC
>CAKRWK010000015.1 GCA_934417455.1 uncultured Eubacteriales bacterium | reverse complement strand
CGTCTATCGCGTCGGCATTTCGCCGAACTCCGTCAGCCTCGACACGCTTTACTATAACGCCACCGGCGGCGAAAGTCATGCGGACACCGTCAACGCGGCCGGCAATACCTATATGAGCGTGGATACGTCGGGTATCAACCTCGGTACGCTGAAAGTCACGCTCCGCGCCGATTATGTGGAAAAAGTCACCGCCGCCACCGCCTTCTGGAACGACGGTACCTTCACCCGTGACGGTTACATACTGAAAGAATTCAACACCAAAGCCGACGGCAGCGGCGAGCCGTACAGCCCCGGCTCCAAGGTATATCCGCTGAACGACGACGGTACGGTCTTCACGCTCTATTGCATATGGGAAAAGTATGAAGCGTCCGATTTCACTTATGAATCCGTCTCTATGCCGTACCCGACATCGAAGTCTGACAAGAACGGCGGCTCCATCGACCCGTCCAAAGCGACGCACTGGCACACCGAGGGCGTGAGAATCACCGGTTATACGGGTAATGCCTCGACCGTGGCCGTGCCCGACATGCTGGACGGCAAACCCGTTATTGCCATCGGCGCAGGCGTTTTCAAAAACAAATCCGTCGTAACGCTCGTTCTGCCGCGCACGATACAGAGAATCGAAGACGGAGCTATGCAGGGACTTTCCTCTCTCACGACCATGTATTACCCGAACGGCGTATACGAACTGACAAACGACATTGTGGATGAGGTAACAAAAAACTCTCTGAAAACCCTTGTTGTTTACGCTTCCATGGCACCCCGCTATACCAAAATCGAAGGCGGTGACTTTTCCGTCAAACTGGCCCGTGTGCTGGCGACAAAGGACGAAAACCGTGTCATTGTTATTGCCGGTTCTTCCACGTTCCAGGGGCTCTCGTCCGACTACCTGATGGCACTGCTTGACGGCGACTATACCGTTGTCAATTTCGGTACCACCCGTACCACGCACGGTGCGCTGTATCTCGAAGCCATCGGCCACTATACGCACGACGGCGACATTGTGATTTTCTCCCCCGAAAACAGTACTTATATGATGGGCGACACCACCCTCTACTGGAAAACGCTGCGTGACCTCGAAGGAATGAACAATATTTTTCGTTATGTGGATATTTCAAAATACGACAATGTGTTCGGTGCCTTCCGTGATTTCAATCAGGGCATTTCCTATGACAATCAGGCCGTCAGCATGTATTACGACATGAATCCGGTGGCCTACGAGTATGTTTGCGAGAAAATCACCTCTGACCCTGCGGCAAACGGACTCATGACCCGTTACGGCGATGACGTCAAAAAAGAGAAGAACAATTATTGCCTCTCCAATAAATACAAGGACGTTTATACCGTCACGCTCAACGCCTTCTTCCGCAATCAGAACGAGGGCGCATGGCAGGATTCCAAGGATCAGACGGATTATACCGATACGAAGTACTGGTCGGATATCACGGGCGCGCCTTACCGTGCACAGATGACGCACGCCGTGGCGGCAGCCAAAGCCGGCGGCGCCAAGGTGTATTTCGGCTTTTGCCCCGTGGATGCCGACGCCGTTATATCCGAAGCGCACGCCGAGGCATGGCTCTCCGCCTTTGACAGCATCATGAAGAGTTCGTACGGGTTTGACGACACCGTCGGTTCCGTGAAGAATTACATTTTTGCCCACGAGTATTTCTATGACTGCGCATTCCATACCAACAACTACGGCCGTGTATGGCGTACTTACCGTCTCTATACCGATATTTGTGCGCTTATCGGCCGTGAGGCGAAATACGGCGTCGGAGACGTCGGTACCTCCTTTATCGGCTGTTCGTTCGAAAAGGACGGCACAGCGGTGCGGAATGCACCGAGATTTGAAGTTTCCTATCTTGATTAAACGAGGTGACACATGCAAACGCTCTTTATCGTCCTGCTTTGCGTAATTCTCGCCCTCATAGCGGCGGCGCATGCCGTCTCCGTCTTCTGGGGCGGCACGGCGCGGCGCATCGCCGCGCCCGTCGGGCTTCTCCTTCATCTGTTTCTCTACTTTGACCTTCTTCTCCTTGGTGCGCAGATGAAATGCGCCGTTCTCGCCTTCATGGGTTCGGTGGCTCTCCTGTCCGTTCTTTCTCTTGTCGCGTACAACCGCGGAAAAAAGAAGGAGGGTAACGCATGACGTTCAATTCGTGGGAGTTTCTCCTTTTCTATCCCATTGTCCTGCTTTTGTATTTCGTTCTGCCGAAAAAGTGCAAATGGCCGATGCTTCTTATCGCCAGTTACTATTTTTACATGTGCTATCAGGCAGAACTCGTCTTTCTCATCGCGGGCACCACGCTCATATCGTGGCTGGCCTCCCGTAGGATTGAAAAGACGGAAAAACCGGGACTTCGCCGTTTCTGGCTCGCGCTGACGCTTGTCGTTTGTTTCGGCGTACTTTTCTTCTATAAATATTTCAATTTCCTGTCGGGAAGCGTGACGGGACTTGTCCGCCTCTTTGGCGGCACTCCCTCGGATGTTACTCTGAATCTCATTCTTCCCGTCGGTATATCCTTTTACACATTTCAGACGCTTTCCTACGTCATCGACGTCTACCGCGGTGACATCAGAACGGAAAAGAATTTCTTCTTTTACGCGCTGTTCGTTTCGTTTTTTCCGCAACTTGTCGCCGGCCCCATCGAACGCCCCGACAACCTGATTCCGCAGTTGCGTGAGACGCATACGTTCGAGAGGGAAAACGCCCTGCGCGGCAGCGTTTATATGATTCTCGGCTTCTTCAAAAAAGTCGTTGTGGCCGACGGACTTTCCGTTTATGTCGATGCGGTGTACAACAACGTCGCCGAAGCGACGGGGCCGTCCGTTCTTCTTGCCACCGTCCTTTTTGCCGTGCAGATTTACTGTGACTTCTCGGGGTATACCGATATTGCCACCGGTTGCGCACGCGTGATGGGTATCCGTCTCATGAAGAACTTTGACCATCCCTATATGGCCACGTCCGTCAAGGAATTCTGGTCGCGGTGGCACATCTCCCTGTCGTCATGGCTGAAAGATTATCTCTACATTCCCCTCGGCGGTAACCGCCGGGGTACGGCACGAACCTATTTCAATATCATGGTCGTCTTTCTTGCCTCCGGCCTTTGGCACGGTGCCAACTGGACGTATGTTGTCTGGGGAGGCCTGCACGGACTTTATCAGTGCATCGGCCGCGCCACGTGGAAAACAAGAGAAAAACTGCTCGGACGTATGCACCTTGACCCCGCGGGCGGCCTTGTCACATGGCTGCGCCGCTTCAATACATTTGTCCTTGTCACCTTCTCGTGGCTGATTTTCCGCGCGTCGTCGCTGTCCGATGCCGGCGCGCTTCTCTCCCGTCTCTTCACCGACTGGGCGCACCCGCTCGGCGACGTTTTCGCCGGAATGGGCTTTGACCTTGCCTCCGCGCTGACGGCGGCACTCTCCGTCGTAACGCTGATTGCCATCGACCGCCTTGTCGTATACGGGGAAAAAACCGACGGTTCCCCCGCGCTCGTCCTTCGCGGCAACTTCGCCTATTACGTTTGGATCATTCTTTTTTGTTGGGGACTTCTTCTGTCGAAAAACATCATGGGCACCTTCATTTATTTCCAGTTCTGACAGGAGGAAGTAAAGAAAAATGAAAACAAAAATTGTCAAAATCATAGCATTGATTCTGCTTCTTCTCCTTCCTGTTGTCTCCCTGCCCGTGGTTGCCTTCTCGCTCCCGGATATGTACGGAGAAACATTTGTCGGCGCGCTGGACGAAAAGTTCGACCGTCTGACAAACACGGAAGGGAAGAAACTCATTCTTGTCGGCGGTTCGTCCGTCGCCTTCGGAATTGACAGCGCCTTGCTGGAAGAATACCTCGGTATGCCCGTCGTCAATTTCGGTTTGTATGCTGACCTCGGTACCAAGGTCATGATGGATTTGTCGCGTGCCGGTATCGGGGAAGGGGACATCGTTATCCTCATGCCCGAAACGGCGAAACAGACCATGTCGCTCTATTTCAATTCCGATACTACCCTGAAAGCGACCGACGGCCGCCATACCATGCTCCGCTATCTGCGCGGTGATAATATTCTCTCCGTGGCCGGTGCCATGTGGAATTTTACTGCAGGAAAGGTTTCTCTCTCCCTGTCCGGGGAAACGGTGCACGGCAGCGGCATTTACGACGCGCGGTATTTCAACCCTTACGGAGACATCGACGGCACTTTTGACCTTGACGGAGACGGCGAGCCGGATTATCCGCGCCTGGCCAATGCCATGGCGAAATATTACGACCCGACAACACCGATTCGTCTGTCGGCCGACACGTTGAGTGCCGACTTTGTCGACTACGTGAACGAGTACAAAAAATTCTGCGAAAAGCGCGGCGCGAAGTTCTATTTCGGCTTCTGTCCCATGAACCGCATGGCGGTGGAGGACGCGTCGGACGATACCGTTTCCGCTTACGAAAAATTTCTTCGGAATGCTTTCGGGAAAGATACCGTTCTCGGCAGTGCCGCCGACCATATTTTCGATGCCGGCTATTTCTACGACACGAATTTTCATCCGAACAGCGCCGGCGTCATCGCGCATACCGTTACGCTCCTGAAGGAACTCCTTCTTGCCGAGGAAATCACCGACGTGCAGGTCACCACGGAAATCCCCGAAGCACCGCCTCTCCCCGAGCACGATGTTACCTATGAAGGCGAGGACGACGAAAACGCCCGTTACTTCACCTTTGAGTTTGTCACGGAGCGCGACCCTGCCACCGGCCTTGACCGCGAACTCGGCTACCGCATTACGGGGCTTTCCGAAGAGGGAAAAACCATGACGGAACTGACGATTCCCGTCAATTACCGCGGGTATCGCGTCACCATGCTCGGCGCATCCGCACTGGTGGGTGGCCGTGTGAAAACGCTCATTCTCCCGTCTTCTTTCCGTCAGTTTGCCGTGGATGACGTTGTGCAGGTCTTTGCTTTCGAGGACGGCTGTTTTGCGGATTCCGGTGTGCGCGACCTTTGGATTTATATCGAGCGCGCCGCCAACATTCCGCCGCCGGCGTCTTTTGCCGGCATGGCAAGCGATTATGTTATCCACGTCGCCGACCGCACCTTTACCGTCGATTACAACTGGTCACAGGCGCATATCACCGACGACCACTTTGCCTTCGACGCGAAATAAAGTATGCCTGTCGTGACCTCTCCGTATATCTGCAAAAACCGTCAAAAAGCAACAATATAATTATATCCGGAAAGCGGAAAAAACGCACGTTTTGCGCGTTTTTCCGCTTTTTCCCTCCTTTTCCAAACGCTTGGGATTGTTCCGAAAAACATGCCTGTATTCTTCATTTGTGCCGATTCTTTTTTCACTTTTCGCAGGAGGTTTCGTCAATTTGCACAAAAAATCCGGCAAAAAGTAAAACAGCGAAACAAAAATCGCAAGGGATGAAACACTTCTTGGGCACTTTTCACGAACTTTTACAAATACTTCAAAACCTATTGAAAAATGGATTCCGAAATGATACAATATTTACAGAACGCCCCGATTGCCGTAGGGGCAGGAAATATTTCCGGTACACGGCAAGAAAGGAATCTTATGAGAAAATTTCTTAGTTTTCTCCTGATGGCGCTCACCGTTCTTTGTTTGGTGTTTGCCATGAGTTCCTGCGGTAAGCAGGAAACCCCGCCCGATCCCAGTGGCGAACATACCCATAAGTGGGATAAAGGCGAGATTACCAAACAGGCGACCTGCGAGGAGGCAGGCTCCAAGCTGTATACCTGCGACGAATGCGGTGAAACCAAGACGGAAGAAATTGCCGCTCTCGGACACGATTTCGCCGAGAAATGGAGCACGAACAGCGTAGATCACTGGAATGAATGCCAGCGCTAGGGATGCAGTGCCGTTTCCGGTAAGGGAGCACACGAATTTGTGCCGGATGAAGCATTCTCCACGCCCGCTACCTGCGGTGTGGCCGGAACGCTGGTCAAGACCTGCGTGTGCGGCATGCAGGATGAGGAAGTCATTCCTCCGACCGGCGAACATGTTCCCGCAACTACGTGGTCGGGCGATGACGACGATCACTATCATGCCTGTACCGTTTGCTCTGCCAAACTGGATGCCGTGAAGCACACGTATGACGACGGCGTCGAAGAAGGCGTTTCGGCGACTTCCTGCAAAGACGGCAAGAAAACGTACACCTGCTCGGTGTGCGATTATAAGAAAGTCGTTGCCGTGGCCAGCGGTGTACCGCATACCATCGAGTACATCCTGAACATTCCGGAACGTACCATGGTTCAGCACTGCTCGGCCTGCAATGCCGATTTGGCCGTTCTGACCAACCACTTCATTTACGACTTTGAAAATATGGAAGAAGGCTCTCGCTTCTCTCCCAATGCCAACACCGTGAAATCCGTTGTCAAAAACCTGAACGGTAACCTTTGCGGTTTTCTGTACGACGACGTGGATAGCATTCACGGAAATAATACGCCCTCCCCGATGATTTCTCCTGCCGACCCGACCATTCGCGACCTCAACATTCTGACGCTTCGTTGGATGCCTATCTGGACGGATGAAGACGGCGTTGAGCACAAAGCGCCGAGTCTGGTTGTCAACGGAAAATACAAGAAGACCGGCCAGGACGACACTTGGGGCGGTTTCGGTAACACCGGTCTGAATTCCGACGGAACCATCAAACTTGCCGACTGGAATTCCTCCGTTATTGCCGAAGCTGACAAATGGTATACGTTAATCTACGCTTACACAAAAGCGGATGACACCCTGACTTGCACCGTGGTTGAAGAAAACGGCCATATCGAAAGCGGCATCGGCGTATGCGGTTCTGCATTTGCGACGGCGGATGCCTGGGCGTACTTCACGGTTACCATGAACGACGACGGCAAGGGTGCTTACATTGATGATATCGCATTCTTCTCTGCTGATTTTGCAAAAACCGAACAGCATGTGCACACATGGAATGACGGTACGGTGACGAAAGCACCCACCTGTGTGCCCGGTGAAAAGACCTATACCTGCACGGCCTGCGGCGCGACAAAGAAAGAAGACATCACGGACGGAATGATTGCTCACGACGTCGGCGAATGGCTGACCGACGAGGACAGCGAAACGCACTGGCATGAATGTGCCCGTTGCGGAAACAAAGTGGACGAAGAAGAACACACTTGGGTAGAAGATACCGATAAATATGTTGCTCCCGGCACGCTTACGGAAGGTAAGAGAGTTTACGACTGTAAGTGCGGAAAACATAAGGAAGAAATCCTTCAGCCCGAACACCATGCGGCTGCCGAATGGACGACGGACGAGGAAAATCACTGGCATGAGTGCACCGACGAAGGCTGCGATGCGAAACTTGATTTTGCGGCGCACGAGTGGACGGTGAAGTCCAATACCGCAACCTGCACGGAAGGCGGTACGGTTACCTACGTCTGTGCATGCGGCAGAGAGAAAACCGAAGATATTGCTGCCCTCGGACATCAGTGGATGTTTACGGCAGACAGTCAGAACAAAACGCTGTCGCATTCCTGCGCTCGTTGCGGGGAAACCGGCAATCTGACCTTCACCTGCGATGAAAATTACTTCCAGGATTTTGAAAAGTACGAAGATGGCGCTACCATAACGACGACAGGTGCGTCCAACATTACCGCCAAGGCCGAAAACGGCAACAAGTACATGTCCATGGACTCCACGTCCGGTGCGGCTGTATTCAATGCGGAAATTTACAAGAAGCCCATTGCCGATTACATGGCCATGTCCGCTAAGTTCCGTTTTGATACTCTGGATGGCGACGGTGCTCTCGTTATCGACTTCAACATCAGCTGGAAGTGGGATTTCGGTATCTCCGGTACTCCCGTCACCGTTCATGACGGACAGAACATCAAAATCGGTAACACCGACACCGGTCTGTTGCTCGATCGCACAACGTGGTACACCATCACGTATGTGTACGAAAAGGCCACCGCGGCGCTGACCGTTGTCATTTCGGATGAAAGCGGCAACACTGCTATCATCAACTCGAAGGGAAAAGCACCTATCAATATCTCTGACCCGACTTGGAACTACTGGCACATCAAAGCAATGCCTGCCGGTAAGGGAGTCGTGAGCGTGGACGACGTCATGATTTTCTACGCTTCCAATCCGACTGCATAAATCATTTACGCCAACTCTCTTCATATAGCCTTTCAAAGCCTGCGGTCGTCTATCCTCGGACAGGCGGCCGTGGGTGATGTAAGGGAAAATAAATAGAAACAGCCTCGGAAGGCCGTACCGGCCTTCCGAGGCTGTTTCTTTGAAAGATGTTTACCTATGTGTGGATGGCACGTCGTGCCACCCTGCGGATTATACCATCAGGTCGGACACAAGGTCGGCAAACTCCGTCGGATTTTCTACGGAAAGGCCACCGATAAGCCGCGCTTCGGCATAAAGAATCTTGGCATACGCCTTGACTTTTTCCTTGTCGGTTTCGTACAGGGCTTTCAGTTTGTCGGCCACTTTGTGGTCGCGGTTGATTTCAAGGACGATGTTGGCCTTGACGCCCGCCTCGTCGGCACCCGGCATCTTGTTGAGCACCTTTTCCATCTCTACGGAAACTTCGCCTTCGCTCGACAGGCAGACAGGGTGATTTTTCAATGCACCGGTGAACCGCACGGCGGAAACTTCGTTGCCGAGAGCCTCTTTCATAAGAGAGAGCAGGCCTTCGGAATTTTTGTTTTCCTCTTCGGTCTTTGCCTTTTCTTCGTCGGAAGCGATGTCCAGCGCGTCGGTTGTGACGTTGCGGAACTCCTTGTCGGCGTATTTACCGAGCATGCGCAGGGCAAATTCGTCTACGTCATCCGTCAGATACAGCACCTCGTAGCCCTTGGCTTTGACGGCTTCCACCTGCGGGAGCATTTCGATGCGTTCTTTGGTTTCGCCGGGCGCGTAGTAAATGGCCTTCTGGTCGGCGGGCATGCCGTCTGTATACTCTTTCAGTGTGACAAGTTTGCCTTCTTTCGACGACGTGAACATCACGAGATCGGACAGGACGTCCTTGTGCATACCGTAATCGGAATACAGGCCGTATTTGAGTTGCAGACCGAAGGCTTTGAAGAATTTTTCATAGGACGCGCGGTCGCTCTCCAGCATCTTCAGAAGTTCGCTCTTGATTTTCTTTTCGATGGCCTTGGCCATGACTTTCAGTTGACGGTCATGTTGCAGCGTTTCTCGCGAGATGTTCAGCGACAGGTCGGACGAGTCGACCAGGCCTTTGACAAATCCGAAGTAGTCAGGAAGCAGGTCGGCGCATTTTTCCATAATCATCACGCCGCTTGAATAAAGTTCCAGCCCCTTTTCGTAATCCTTCGTATAGTAATTGTAGGGAGCGTGCGAGGGGATGAAGAGCAGGGCGGTATATGTGGCCGTGCCTTCGGATTTTTGCGTGATGACTTTGAGGGGAGCCTCGTAGTCAAAGAATTTTTCCGTGTAGAAGTTCTTGTATTCCTCTTCCGTGACGGCGGACGCGTCCTTCTTCCACAGAGGCACCATGCTGTTGAGTGTTTCATCCTCTATCACGGTTTCGTAGTCCTTGTCCGAACCTTCTTTGAGTTTTTCGTGGCTGACCTTCATGCGGATGGGGTAGCGGATATAATCGGAGTACTTTTTAATCAGCGAACGCAGGCGATATTCCTCGAGAAAATCGCCGTATTTTTCATCGTCCGTGTCGGGTTTGATGTGAAGCACGATTTCCGTGCCGGCCTCGGCTTTGTCCGCTTCCTTTATCGTATAGCCGTCCACGCCCGAGGATTCCCAGACCCATGCCTTGTCCGCGCCTACCGTAAGAGAGGTCACGCGGATATTGTCGGCCACCATGAAGGCGGAGTAGAAGCCTACGCCGAACTGACCGATGATGTCCACGTCCGCCGCGTCCGTGTTGTTCTTTTTGAAGTCGAACGAGCCGCTCTTGGCAATGGTACCGAGGTTGTTTTCGAGTTCGTCCGCCGTCATACCGATACCGTTATCTGTTATCGTCAGCGTGCGTGCATCCTTGTCGGCGGCAAGGCGGATTTCGTACGCGTCTTTGTCAAGGCCGACCGATGTATCCGTCAGGGAACGGAAATATCGTTTGTCAATGGCGTCCGATGCGTTGGAAATCAACTCGCGCAGGAAAATTTCCTTGTGCGTGTAGATGGAGTTGATCATCATGTCAAGGAGTTTCTGCGATTCCGTTTTGAATTGTTTTTTTGCCATATTCTGATTCCTTCTTTCTGAAAAAGAAATGATTTACTATACATTAGCACTCAAAACTTCCGAGTGCTAACTTGATTATAACACCCTTTTTTCGTTTTGTCAATACATTCGGAAAAGAAAATAAAAAAATTCCCGATTGACAGACAGCCGCGGATATGGTATACTTTTTCCACCCGCACCATCGGGAAAAGAAAGGAAATATATATGACTGTTGCTTTTTGCGTAGATGACCGCATGGGCATGATGTTCTGCCGGAAAAGGCAGAGCAAAGACCGCCTCATGCGTGCCCGTCTTTTGTCTTTATGCGGCGGCGCGCCGCTGTACATGAATCCCTATTCCGGCAAAATGTTTACCGATGAAGGGGAAGGCCCCGTCGCGGCGCGGGAGGATTTCCTGTCGGCCGCCGGCGCGGGAGATACGGCTTTTCTGGAAGACGACGACCCGAAAAAGATTGTCCGCCCCGGTGACCGCGTTATTGTCTATCGCTGGAACCGGCACTACCCGTCGGACCTAAAATGCACGCTTGACTTTACAAATAGAACCCCGCAGAGCACATTTGAGTTTGCAGGTTCTTCGCATGAAAAGATTACGGAGGAAATATACACATGGTAAAAAACATAAAACGCATATCGCTCTCTCTGCTGCTTATTTTTGCGCTCCTGCTTTCCTCCGCCTGTTCGTTTTCGTTTTTTGAGAACAAAAATCCGAAGGCCCCGTCCTATGATTTGTCGTCCGTTCCGCCGTTCGGCGAGGATGCCGTCGTCGTCATCAACGACGGAAAACCGTATTTTACCGAGGATGAGTATACCACCAAATCTTTTGAGTCGTACAGTGACCTCGACGCGCTCGGCCGTTGCGGCGTAGCATATGCCTGCGTCGGTCGTGACCTCATGCCGACGGACGACAGAGAAAGCATTTCCTCCGTCAAACCTTCCGGTTGGCAAACGGCCGTATATGACCACATCAGCGGAAAATATCTGTATAACCGCTGCCACCTCATCGGATTCCAGTTGACCGGCGAAAACGCCAACGAGAAAAACCTGATTACCGGCACGCGCTACCTGAATATTGAAGGCATGCTGCCGTTTGAAAACATGGTGGCCGACTACGTCAAGGAAACGGGGCATCATGTGCTTTACCGCGTCACGCCGATTTTTGAAGGCGACGAACTTGTCGCCCGCGGCGTCCTCATGGAGGGATATTCCGTGGAGGATAACGGCGAGGGTGTGAATTTTTGTGTGTATGCGTACAATAATCAACCGGGCGTGACCATTGATTATGCCACGGGAAAAAGTCATCTGTCTTCCGAGAGCGGAACATATGCCGCCGGTACGGACAACACCTATGTGTCGTATGCCTTCAAGGGCAACAAAGTGACCGTCAGAAGTGTGA
>CAKRWK010000014.1 GCA_934417455.1 uncultured Eubacteriales bacterium | reverse complement strand
ACTGTATTGTGTCCCGTTCGCCGGACGGTGATATGGCCGATGTCGCCGTGACGACATCCTCCGGTGAGGGCATTGCCTACCGTGCGGACGGTGTCATTGTGGCAACGCCGGCCGGGTCCACCGCCTATTCCTTCTCGGCCGGCGGTCCCGTGGTGGCGCATGACGTCGAATCCCTGCTGGTCACGCCTGTTTGTCCGCATGCGTTTTTCAACCGTCCCATTCTGTTTGATTCCAAAGAATGCATTCATATACGTAACGGCGGAACATCACAACTTTTCGTTCGCGTGGACGGCCGTCCCTTCGGTACATTGGAGCCGGGCGGCGTCTGCCGCGTGTGCCGGTCAGAAAAAACACTGAAAATGATTCACCTGACGGAAGGAAATATGTTTTCCGCACTTTTCGGTAAAATTCGCAACTACGAATCTGTATAATAAAGGAGACCTCCAGTGAAAAAGAACAGACAAAGCAAAATTCTCGAACTCATCGAGAAGTACGACATAGGGACGCAGGAAGCCCTCATGCAGAAACTTTCCGAGGAAGGTTTTGAAACGACGCAGACAACGCTTTCCCGCGACATCCGGCAGATGAAACTCGTCAAGAGCACAACGGGGAAAGGCGCCTATAAATATGTTCCGTCCGCCGATATGACGGTGACGCAGGTGCCCGGAATCGGTTCGGCTATGACGGAGTCAATCCGGAAAATGCAAGTGGCCGGCAATATGCTCGTTATCCGCACGCTCCCCGGCATGGCTAACGCCATTGCCGTTTGCGTGGACAATCTCGGTATTTCCGATATTATCGGCAGTGTAGCCGGTGACGACACCATTCTGATTGTACTTGCCGACCATGAAACGGCCATGTCCGTTCTCACGAAAATGAAAGAATCGTTCGCATTCAAGGGCTGACAGTCCGGAGGACAGAATATGCTTTCTTCGTTACATGTGGAAAATCTTGCGGTTATCCGCTCCGTCGATATTGATCTCGGAGCGGGCTTTTCCGCGTGGACGGGCGAAACCGGTGCCGGCAAGTCCGTACTGATTGACAGTATCGGGCTCCTTCTCGGTGAAAAAGCCGATAAAGAGATGATACGGACGGGGGAAGAGCACGCGATGGTCAGCGGACTTTTCACGGACCTTGGCGCGGCGGCGCTTTCCGAAATACGGGATGCCGGGGTATATCCGGATGAGGACGGGAATATATTGGTGCAGAGGACGGTGGGAAAGGACGGGCGCTCGCAAGTGAAGGTGAACGGCCGTTCGGTGACGTTGTCCGTACTCAAGTGTATAGGTCCCTGCCTAATTCATATCCACGGGCAGAACGATACGCATACGCTTTCCGACGAAGGGGCGCAGACGGCTCTGCTCGACACATACGCGGGACTCGCCGGTCAGATGGCAGAGTATTGTGAAAAGTACAAAATGTACGAAGAAATATCAAGGCAGATAGCGGAAGTGCAGCAAAAATCGCGCGATCGCGCGCGCCTTTGCGAAATGCTTCTCTATCAAATTCGCGACATTGATGCCGCCGGTCTGCACGAAGGAGAGGAAGAAGAACTTGTCGAAAAGAAAGTCCGCTCGAAAAGCAGAGAGCGTATTCTGAAAAATACAACATTTACCTTTCGCGCCCTTCGCGGCAGTGAGAAAGGCAATGTTGCTTTTCTTCTCGATAAAAGCGCCGCTGCGCTTTCGCAACTGTCCGATGTCTACCCTGCGTTCGGCGAGTACGGAGAGCGACTGCGCGATATGCGTTCTCTCGTGGATGACATTGCGGAAGAAGTGTACGCCGTTTCGGAAGAAGCGGGAGACGGCGCGGACGACATTGACGACATTGAAGAACGTCTCGACAAAATATCCAAACTCAAAAGAAAATACGGTCTGACGGTGAGCGATATTCTTGCCTTTCGCGATAGGGCGGCCGAAGAGTATAAAACGCTTGAAAACGCAGACGATACTCTCCATGAACTTGAAAAACGGAAAGCGGCGGCATATGAGGAAGCCGCATCTTTGGCCAAAACCCTGCACGCGGTGCGTGCCGAAGCCGCCGGGCGACTGGAAAGCGACATCCGGGAAACACTGAAATTTCTCGACATGCCGAAAGTCGTCTTCTTTATTTCCGTTCGGGAAATGTACCGCGGCGGAGACCTCGTTCTTTCTGCGGACGGCGCGGACAAAACGGAATTTTTCATCAGTGCCAACAGCGGCGCCGACCCTCAGCCCATAGCAAAAATCGCGTCGGGCGGAGAACTGGCCCGTATTATGTTGGCGTTCAAATGCGCATTGGCAGATAAGCAGAACGTTTCCACATTGATTTTCGACGAAATCGATGCCGGCGTTTCCGGAAAGACGGCCAGAAAAATCGGCCTGAAACTCCGTACACTGGCAAAGGACGTGCAGGTGCTCTGCGTTACGCACAGCGCACAGATTGCCTCTCTCGGCGACGTTCACTTTCTTATATCGAAAGCGGAACGTGACGGCAAGACCGAAACGTCCGTTCGTCAGCTCGACAGGGAAGGCCGCATCTCCGAGTTGTCGCGCATTCTCGGCGGATTGCATGTGACGGCCGCACAGAGAGAAGCCGCCGTCGATATGCTGACGGAAAGGGAAAATATTCTGTAAACGAAAAACACGGACAGGGAAAAGAGAATAACCGGAAAAGGTCGGCCCCCTTTTGTATACGGAAAAACTTTTGAGGGAAGAACATATCCCCTTCCGAAAACATGTGCCGTTAGCACCTCTGTGTTCCATGCGGGTCGGCGGCGCGGCGGATATTCTTCTGTGTCCGGAGCGTCCGGAGGATGTCTGCCGGTGGGTGTCCGTTCTTGTGAAGCACGGCATCCCCTTTTATCCCGTCGGGGCCATGACCAATCTGCTGCCGCCTGACGGGGACGTGCACCGGGTTCTTCTTTTCACCCGGGCGCTGAAGAGCGTCACGATTTTTGATGATGTTGCCGTGCTCGGTGCCGGCTGTGTCGTCGGAGCCGTGGCGGCCGGCTTTGCCTTAAAAAACAGAGATGTTCTGTCCGGACTTTCGACCGTTCCCGGAACGGTCGGCGGCGCCGGTCGCGGCAACGCCGGCGCGTTCGGTGCCGAATGCGCCGATACTTTTCTTTCTGCCGCTGTTCTCCGGACGGACAACGGCCACGTGGAACGCGTAGATAAGGACGGCATGAACGTCGGATACCGCACGTCGTCCGTGAAGTCCCCGGGATACATCGTTCTGTCCGCCGCGTTCTGTGCACCACCGGCCGACGGGGAAAGCCTCCGACACCGCATGTCCGAAACGCGTGATCGGCGCTTGCGGTCGCAACCGATAACGTATCCGTCTCTTGGCAGTATTTTTCTCCGGTCGGACGACGGCGTGCCGGCGGCCGCGAGAATAGACGCCTGCGGACTGAAAGGCATGCGTATCGGCGGTGCCGCCGTCAGTGTGCGCCATGCGGGATTTATCGTCAATGTCGGCGGTGCGTCGTCAGCGGACGTTTGTCATCTGATACGTTACATACAGCATCGGGTGAAGAGTACCTGCGGGGTACTTCTGCGCCCGGAAATAGAATTTTTACCGAGGGGGTGACCGATGTGTCTTTTTCATCCGAACAGAAGGCGGATCTGATAAAGCATGCGCCGAAATCTTCCTGTTGCCGTCGTTCCATGCTGTACGGCATTCTGACGGCCAAAGGGGAACTTATCGACGGAACCGTCCGTTTGCGGGTGGAATCCGAACGTACCGCAACATTTGCGGCGGGACTGGTGCATGAATTTTTCGGAAGAGAAGCGGTGATCTGCGTACCGCCGCAGGGCGGACGTTGCCGCGAGGTCGGTTTCCGCAGCACGGCGGCCGCCCGCCTTGTCAGCGACATGCTGATGGACGGACGTATTGTTCCGCCCTGCAAATGCGCCGGATGTCAGGCAGCGTATTTTCAGGGAACATTTCTTGCCTGCGGGCGCATCAGTGACCCGTCGAAACAATTCTGCCTTGAATTTTCACTCGGAAACAGGTGCGAAATTGTTCTTCGTTATTGGGAAAGCCTCGGTATTTATCCGAAGATTGCTCACAGAGAAAACGAAACTCTTCTGTATTTCAGAAACAGCGGTGCCATTGAGGACTTTTTTGCCATGGCCGGCATGAATCAGACGGCGTTTTCCATGATGAACTCGAAAATCGAAAACGAAATACGCAACAACGCCAACCGCGTTGTCAACTGCGAAACCAACAATATAGAAAAAGCGGTCGGAGCGTCCGGCCGTCAGATTGCCGCCATCGAACGTCTTGCGGCGGCCAATCTTCTTTCGTCCCTGCCGGAGGAACTGGAGCGGACGGCAAAACTCCGCTTGCAGTATCGTGACCTCTCTCTGTCGCAACTGGCGGCCGTATCCGTACCGCCGATGTCGAAATCCGGCCTGTCACACCGCATGGAACGTATCATTCGGGCCTGCGACGAGATGATGGGAGAAAAAGAAAAAGGATAAATCCGCCGTATGGCGGGAAGTATAAAGAAAGGATAAGCGTATGGGAAAATTTGTGCATCTGCACCTTCACTCGGAATACAGTCTTCTCGACGGTGCCTGCCGCATCCGCGAGATTGCGGATAAGGCGGTCAGAGAAGGGCAGGACGCCGTCGCGCTGACGGACCACGGCGTGATGTACGGCGCCGTAGAATTTTATCATGCGCTGAAAGACCGCGGCCTGCACCCGATTATCGGTTGCGAGGTCTATGTGGCCGCCCGTTCCCGCCTTCTGAAAGAGGGCAAGCAGGACGCCTCCGGTCATCACTTGATTCTGCTCTGCAAAAACGAGGTCGGTTACAGAAACCTTTGTTATCTTGTCTCCATGAGTTTCATTGAGGGCTTTTACATGAAGCCCCGTATTGACATGGAACTCCTTCGTGCCCACCACGAGGGACTGATTGCACTTTCCGCCTGCCTTTCCGGAAAGATTCCATCGCTGATTCTGGCCGGCAGTATGGCGGAAGCGGAAAAATGCGCACTCGAGATGAAAGCGCTCTTCGGAGAAGACTTTTATCTTGAAATTCAGAATCATCATATGGAAGAAGAACGGAGAGTCGCGCACGGACTGAAAACCATTTCCGCCAAATATATGATTCCCATGGTTGCCACCAATGACGTCCATTACCTCGAACGCGCGGATGCGGATTTGCAGAAAACGCTTCTTTGTGTACAGACGGGAAGTACGGTGGACGAGCCTGCCGCGTTCGGTTTTTCGACCGACGAATACTATTTCCGCAGTACGGAAGAGATGGAAACGCTGTTTGCTGCGTTCCCCGGCGCCGTGGAGAATACGGTGAAAATCGCTGAAAAATGCCGCTTTGATTTTACGTTCGGAAAACTTTATCTGCCGACGTTTACGCTGTCGGGCAATGAGACCCATGCCGAGCAGTTGCGGGAGGATGCCGAACGCGGTTTTTTGCGGAGGGCGGAAGACGGTCGCTTTCATTTTGGGCGGCACAGCGAACACGAGTACAGGGAACGGCTTGACTACGAACTGTCCGTGATAGAAAAAATGGGCTTCTCCGCCTATTTCCTTATCGTCAGCGATTTTGTGTCTTATGCCAAACGGCAGGGAATTCCCGTCGGACCGGGACGCGGTTCGGGCGCGGGAAGTCTCGTAGCCTTCTGCATCGGTATTACCGACCTTGACCCGCTCGAATTCGATTTGCTGTTCGAGCGCTTTCTGAACCCCGAGCGCATCTCTATGCCGGACTTTGACATTGACTTCTGTTACAATCGCCGTGACGAGGTGATAGAATACGTCAAGCACCGGTACGGGGAAGACAAAGTGGCGCAAATCGTCACCTTCGGAACCTTTGCCGCCCGCGCGGCCGTGCGGAACATCGGCCGTGCCCTCGGCATGCCGTATGCCGCTGTGGACAAGGTGGCGAAGCTGATACCGAAAACCCTGAACGTCACCATTGACGACGCGCTGAAAATCAAAGAACTGAAAACGCTCTACGAGAGCGATGCCGACGTGCACAAACTGATAGAATACAGCCGTCGGGTGGAAGGTATGCCGCGGCACGCGTCCACGCACGCCGCCGGCGTTGTCATCACGGGAAATCCGCTGTACGAATATGTACCCCTGTCATCCAGCGGCACCGGTCTTGTTACACAGTTTGACATGACGACGGACGCCGAACTCGGGCTTGTCAAGTTTGATTTTCTCGGTCTTCGGTACCTGACTGTGATTGCCGACGCAGAGCGCATGGTGCGTCGCCGTATACCGGATTTCCGAATCGACCGCGCACCGACAGATGACGCGGCCACATACAGACTGCTTCGCGATGGGCGCACGGACGGTGTATTCCAACTTGAGTCCTCCGGCGTAAAACAGGTTCTTATGCGCCTGCTTCCGTCTTGTATGGAAGATATCATCGCCTGCATTGCTCTTTATCGACCGGGTCCCATGGATTCCATCGAGAGTTTCATTGCGCGAAAACATGGCAGGGAAAATGTGACGTTCAAAACGGACATGCTTCGGCCGATTCTCGATTCCACCTACGGGTGTATCGTTTATCAGGAACAGGTCATGCAGATCTTCCGGACACTTGCCGGCTATTCCTATGCGAGAGCGGATATTGTCCGCCGCGCCATGGCCAAGAAAAAAGAGTCCGCCATGGCGGCCGAACGGGACAGTTTTCTGGCCGGCGCCGCCGCGCACGGCGTGCCGGGCGAGGTAGCCTCCGGAATTTTTGACGACATGGTCGGATTTGCGAAATATGCCTTCAACAAAAGCCATGCGGCGGCGTATGCCGTTCTCACATTCCGCACGGCGTATCTGAAAGCCAATTATCCGGCGGAATTTTTTGCGGCATTGCTGACAAGCGTTCTTGACCAGACGGACAAAATCCGGCTTTATATCACGGACGCGGCCAAATACGGTGTGCGCGTGCTGAGGCCGGACATCAATGAGAGCGACGTCTTCTTTTCCGTATCCGACGGGCATATCCGTTACGGACTTCTGGCCATCCGCAACGTCGGCAGAACATTTGCCGATGCGGTGATCCGGGAGCGCCAAAACGGCCTTTTCTGTTCCATGGACGACTTTGTCGACCGTATGGCCGTCGCCGCGGACATCAACAGCCGAACCCTCGAATATCTGATAAAAAGCGGTGTTTTCGATTCCCTCGGAACACCGCGCAGTGCTCTGGCGGCAGCGTATGAGGCGGTTCTGTCGTCCGCACAGGAACGGACGCGCAACAACATCTCAGGGCAGATGGATCTTTTTTCACTGGCAACGGAAAAGACCCCCGGCGGTTATGTCTATCCGGACATTCCGGAATTTTCGGCCAGGGAACTGCTGATGTATGAAAAAGAGAGTTCCGGTACGTACTTTTCCGGGCATCTTCTCGACGATTATTCCGAAAGCGTCGAGGCCGCACACGCAGACAGAACGTCGGACATTCTTTCCGACTTCGCCGACGGCGCGGAAAATCCCGTATACAGGGAACGCAGCCGTGTACGCCTGTGCGGTATCGTGACAGGATTGAAAAGCAAGCAGATAAAAGGCGGCAGAAGAATGGCAACCTTCCGTATCGACGATACGTACGGGGAACTCGAAGTTCTTGTTTTTCCGAAGATATATGACGCGACGGCGGATAAACTTGCCGAAGAAGCGGCCGTTCTTGTCACGGGAACGCTCAGCGAAGAGGAAGGAGACACCCCGAAGGTGATTCTTTCCGCGCTGACGCCGCTTGCCGTCAACGGCGACCCGAGAAAACCATCGGGACGCGCGGAAAAACAGTCCGCCCCGGAAAAACCGAAGTCATGTCGTGTGTATATCAAGATTCCCGACATGCAGGATGCCCGCATCGCCCGTATCGGGAGACTGTCGGTCTTTCATCCCGGGGAAACGGAAGTTGTGCTTTTCGATATGTCAAAGCGGTTGTACATCCGCATGAAGGATATTCTCATCGCTCCGACGGAAGATGTTCTCCGCAAACTCGGCGACATATTCGGCGGAGAAAATGTGGTATATCAGTAAAAAATCGGTTGACATACATGCCCTTTTGATGTATAATCGATGGAGTCGGTGTTCCATATCCCTCGCGGGCGGGAAGCGCGGATGTTCCGCCCCGCGTGGGACGTTCATTCAAGAAAAGGAGACAGCGTTATATGTCGTATACGTTTTTGAGTTTTATTACGGATGCCGTGCTGGTACTTGTCATACTTTCCGGTGCGGTGATAGGTTATAAGCGCGGTTTTATCCGCACGGTCGCAAAGCCCGTCAAGTGGATAGCGGCCCTGTATATTGCATTCCGGCTGTGCACGGTTGTCGGCGATAAATGGATTGCGCCGATGATTCAGACGCCCCTGCAGACGCAACTTTCCGAATATCTTCATACGGCCTGTGCGTCCCTGACGGCGGAAAACGCCGCAGACGAGCTTCCGACACTCCTCAACATGGCGGCGGGACTCTTTAACATCGATGTCAGCGCCGTAGCCGCCGATGCTGCCGGCAATGTGATAGACAGTATTGTGACGGCATTGGTCGGCCCCGTGGCACATCTGCTTGCGGCGGTTGTTTCGTTCCTCGGACTGTACCTTGTCGCACAACTTCTGCTGTCGCTTGTGCTTGCCGTTCTGAATTCCGTCTGCAGTGTCGGTCTTATCGGTGCCGCCAACCGCATTGTCGGTGTGGTGGTGACAACCTGTCTGTCTTTCATTGTCGCGTGGCTTCTTGTCGCGCTTGCCGGCTTTGTGTTCGGTTTCCCGTCGGTGAATGCCGCGGGATGGGTCAAAGAAGTGGAGGGGAGTGTCTTCTACCGCTTCTTACATAACAACGGACCTCTTGATTTGCTTCTCCGGTTCTGATAAAGAAAAAAAGAAAGAGTTTTCATGGAAATACAAAAGTGTGTCAGATGCAAAAAACGGCCGGCGGTCGTTTTTATCACAAGAATGGAAAACGGGCAGACCGTGAACGAAGGACTGTGTCTTGTCTGTGCCCGTGAACTCGGTATCAAACCCATTGACGATATGCTGAAAAAGATGGGTGTCAGTGACGAGGATCTCGAAAATATGTCGGGAGAACTTGACAGTCTTGTTTCTTCGGAAGACAGCGACGGCGGCGCGCCCGCCATCGACCTGCCGCGGATTTTCGGTCAGATGGGAATTCCGTTCGGCGGCAAAACGGAGAAAAAAGCCCCCGACGGCGGAAATGCCGACGGAAAAGGGAACGGCGAAAAGCCGAAAAACGGCAGAAAATTTCTCTCCATGTACGCGACGTCTCTGACGGAGCGCGCGAAAAACGGACAACTTGACCGTATGGTCGGCAGGGAAAGAGAAATCGACCGTGTAATACAGATTCTCTGTCGCAGACAGAAGAACAACCCTTGCCTGATAGGCGAACCGGGCGTCGGAAAGACGGCCATTGCTGAGGCGCTGGCCGAACGGATTGTCGAAGGCCGCGTGCCGGAGCGACTTCGCGAGTGCGAGGTTTGGCTTCTTGACCTGACGTCGCTGGTGGCGGGAACACAGTTCCGCGGTCAGTTTGAACAGCGCATTCTCGGTCTTATCAAAGAAGTCAAAGCCGCGGGCAATATTATTCTTATGATTGACGAGGTGCACAGTATTGTCGGTGCAGGCGACTCGGAAGGGAGCATGAGCGCCGCCAATATTCTGAAACCGGCGCTTTCCCGCGGAGAGATTCAGGTTATCGGTGCAACGACGCTGAAAGAATACCGTAAGTATATCGAAAAAGACAGCGCTCTCGAACGGCGTTTTCAGCCGGTCACCGTGGAAGAACCGTCGATTGACGCGTCGGTGGACATCCTTCGCGGTATTAAAAAGTACTATGAGGATTTTCACGGTGTGCATATTCCCGATGAGGTTCTCCGCTATGCCGTGACGCTTTCGGAACGATACATTACCGACCGTTTCCTGCCGGATAAAGCCATTGACCTGATGGATGAGGCCGCTTCCCGTCTTTCGCTGACGTCTCCGGAACTCAACGAATACAGAAAAAACGAGAAGGAACTCGTATCCGTGACCGAACGGAGAGAGGCTCTTGAGAAAACCACGGAGCCTTCGGAAGAAAAGACGGAAGAAAAGTACCGGGCACTGGCCGACCTGAAGGTGGAGGAACTCCGTCTTGAAAAAAGGCAGGAAGAACTGAAAGACGTGCTCGACCGCCTTTGCGTAACGGTCGGCGACCTTGCCGAGGTCATTGAAATATGGACGGGCGTGCCCGCTACCGACATCAAGGAAGGGGAACTTGCCGAACTTGTCGGTCTGGAAGGCCGTATATCCTCGCAGATTATCGGTCAGAAGGAAGCCGTTTCGGCTGTTGTCCGCGCTGTGAAGCGCAAACGCGCCGGCATTTCCTACCGGCACAGTCCCGTATCCATGATATTTGCCGGGCCGACCGGCGTCGGAAAAACGGAACTTGTCAAAGTGCTGGCATCGGAACTTTTCAAACAACCGGAATCCCTTATCCGTCTTGATATGTCGGAATTTAGGGAGAACCACACCGTTTCCAAAATCATCGGTGCCCCTCCGGGCTATGTCGGATATGACGAGGCGGGACAGCTGACGGAAAAAATCCGTCGCAGACCGTATGCCGTTGTCCTCTTCGATGAAATCGAAAAGGCGCATCCCGACGTCCTGAATATTCTTTTGCAGGTGCTCGACGACGGAAAGATTACGGATGCGCAGGGACGGCAGGTCAATTTTGAAAATACCATTCTCATGATGACGACAAATGCGGGCAGCGACACTTCGCAGGCCATTTCCGGGTTCGGCGGACAAAGGGAAGAACGCGCCAAGGACAAAACGGAACGCGCACTTCTTTCGTTTCTTCGTCCGGAATTCCTCAACCGCATCGATGAGATTATCACGTTCCATCGTCTCGGGCATGACGAATTCCGGAAAATTGCCGTGCTTATGCTGAATAAACTCTGCACTTACATGCATGACGAACGCGGCATACGGGTGACGTATGACGGTGATGTGGCGGATATGATTGCCGAAAAGTCCTATTCCGAAAAGTACGGCGCGCGCAATATGCGTCGCTACATTGAAAAGAATGTGGAAGACAAATTGGCCGAAGAAATCATAAAGCATGCCGACAGCCGCTGTCTCGGTGCGCATTTTTCCGTCCGTGACGGAGATATAGTTATTGAAACCGTGTAAAACGGGAAAGAAGGTATAGATTTTTATGTCGGACTGTACACACGACTGTTCTACCTGTTCGTCCAAATGCTCCAAAGAATCCATGATGGCGCCGACGAACAAAGGCAGTAAAATCAAACATGTGATAGGTGTTGTCAGCGGGAAGGGCGGCGTCGGAAAATCTCTGGTCACTTCCATGCTGGCTGTCACCATGGCGAGACGGGGATATAAACGCGCCGTTCTGGACGCAGATATCACGGGCCCGTCCATCCCCCGCGTGTTCGGCCTTGTCGGCGGACAGGTGCAGGGCTCGGAAGACGGAATGCTTCCTGCCGAAACGAAAACGGGTATTAAAGTCATGAGTATCAATCTTCTGATGGAGGAAGAGGACAAACCCGTTGTCTGGCGAGGTCCCATCATTGCGGGGACGGTCAAACAATTCTGGTCGGAGGTCGTCTGGGGCGAGGTCGACTATATGTTTGTCGATATGCCGCCCGGAACGGGCGATGTGCCCCTGACGGTGTTTCAGAGCCTGCCTGTAGATGGCGTTGTCATTGTCAGTTCCCCTCAGGAACTTGTTTCCATGATTGTCGACAAAGCCGTCAATATGGCCGACCTTATGGATATACGTACACTCGGACTTGTGGAAAATTACAGTTATATCCGCTGTCCGGACTGTGGACGCGAAATTTCCGTGTTCGGCGAGAGTCATATTGACGAACTTGCGAAAAAACACGGAACCGAGGTGCTCGCCAAACTGCCGATTGACCCGGCACTTCCGAAGCTGTGTGACAAGGGACTTATCGAACTGTTTGAAAATGACTATCTTGAAAATGCTGCAGATATTATCGAGCAGAAAATGAAATAACAAAGAAAGAGCGCAAGCACTTTCGGTGCC
>CAKRWK010000013.1 GCA_934417455.1 uncultured Eubacteriales bacterium | reverse complement strand
GCCCCGAACTTGCCGTGGCAACCACCAAGGCATACAGCGCACAACTGATTACCGTGTACGCACTCGCCATGGCGTTGGCACGTGCGCACGGACATTTGCCCAAGACGGAAGAAAAAAGACTTGTCGATGCCCTGGAAGGTCTTTCGGAAAAAGCGGAAGTCTGTCTTCGCGAAACGGAAAATGTCCGACAGACGGCGGCACATATCGCAAAAATGCGCGACGTTTTCTTTATCGGGCGCGGCGCCGATTATCCGACGGCACTGGAAGGCAGCCTCAAACTCAAAGAGGTCAGTTACGTGCATGCCGAAGCCTACGCGGCGGGAGAACTCAAGCACGGCACCATCAGCCTGATTGAGAACGGAACGCCCGTGGTCGGGTTGATGACGGAAGCGTCGCTTGCCGAAAAAACACTCTCGAACCTGACGGAAGTCAAGAGCCGCGGCGCCTATGTCATCGCCGTTACCGACAAGCGTCTGACCGACGCTGCACGCGCGGTGGCGGACGAAGTTATTTGCCTTCCGACGACGGAAGACATGTTCCTTCCGTCGCTCGCCGTGCTGCCCCTGCAACTTCTTGCCTGTTTTGTCGGAGAAAGGCGCGGGCTGGATATTGACAAACCGAGAAATCTCGCCAAAAGCGTAACGGTGGAATAAAAGCAAAAAGACGGTTGCGGATTATCTCCGTTTGCCGTCTTTTGTTTGCATTTTCAGCCTATGATATGTGTCCAGCCGTGCGTATCCGGCAAGGTGCCCCACTGTATGCCCGTCAACGTATCGTACAGATGCCGGGTCAGGGATCCTATGCCGCTGTCGCCCACGGTATACTCTTTTCCGCGATAGGCAAGGTGTCCGACGGGCGACACGACGGCGGCCGTACCGGTGCCGAAGGCCTCTTTCAGAGTCCCCTCCTCCATGGCACGGACAAGTTCGTCCACATCAAGAAGGCGCTCCTCCACGGTGTACCCCTCCTCACGGAGAAGTTCAATACAGGATTTGCGCGTGATACCCGGCAGGATGGAACCCGTCAGGGCAGGCGTCACCACACGGTCGCCGATGCGGAACATGATGTTCAGGGCACCGCCCTCTTCAATGTACCGGCGGTGCACGCCGTCCAGCCACAGCACCTGCGAATAACCCTTTTCCTCGGCACGGGCGGCAGCGCGGTTGCTCGCCGCGTAATTGCCGCCGCATTTGGCTTCTCCCGTTCCGCCGCGCACGGCGCGCACATCACCGTCCTCTATCAGGATACCGACGGGTTCCAGTCCGTTTTTATAGTAACTGCCGACGGGCGAGGCTATCACGCAGAAGGTGGCGCGGCTGACGGCATGCACGCCGAGGGTTTCGTCCGCACCATACAGAAACGGCCGTAGATACAGCGATGTGCCGGGCAGATCGGGCGTCCAGTCCTTCTCCGTACCGACAAAGGTATCGAGAATATGAAGGAAATCCTCCTCCGGTATCGTCGGAAGGCAGAGCCGGCGGGCGGAATTGTTCAGGCGGCGGGCATTCTCCTCCGGGCGGAACAGTTGCACGCGGCCGTCCGCCCTCCGATAGGCTTTCAATCCCTCGAAAATTTCCGTTCCGTAATGGAGGACGGTAGAGGCAGGGTGCAGAGACAAAGAGCCGAACGGCACAATGCGCGCATCCTGCCACCCTTCCTCTGCCGAATAATCCATGAGGAACATATGGTCGGTGAAATATCGGCCGAAACCGAGGTGCGCGGGGTCGGGATGCGCCTTCGGGCAGTTTGTTCTTTCGATACGGATGTCTTTCATGGAAATCTCCTCTTTTCCGAAAAATAAATCCGGGCAGGTGCACCCTCCGTACACCCGCCCCTTTGCGGTTTACATGAACATTATACTCTCGTTTTGGCTTTTGTCAATGGTTTTCCTGCAAAAATATCAATTTTTTTAAGATTTTTTCGTTTTTATTGCAACATTTTCGAAAGAAAACGGCAAAATCTTTTCGAGGTCGTCAAGCGACAATTCCACCTGATAGCCGATTTTCCCTGCGCTGAACATGACGGTCGGAAAGGTTTTCACGCTCTCGTGAAACACCGTCGGGAACCGTTTTTTCATACCGAGGGGAGAACAGCCACCGTGGACATATCCCGTCAGAGGCAACAGTTCTTTGGAAGGCAGCATAACGACATATTTTTCTCCCACGGCGCGCGCGGCAAGACCGAGGTCGAGTTCGCGGTCCACAGGCAGGACAAAAACATAGTGACCCCCGCTTTTGCCGACAGTCACCAGTGTTTTGCAGACCTGCGCCGGATTTTCGCCGAGCGCCGCCACAAGTTCGAGGCCGCTGACGGCATCGGTATCCGCATAGCAATGCACAGTATAGGGAATTTTTGCGCCGTCAAGCAGGCGCATGGCATTGGTTTTCAGTTCGGCAAGTTTTTCTTTCGGGTCTTTCTTTCCCATAGGCTCTCCTTCGGTCGGCGTCAGCCCTGCAGGACGATGACAACCGTCAATACGGCCCCAATGCAAACCAGTATGCAAACGGCGGTCACTACCGTCAGGACAATGCCAGCACGATGATAAAAAGAATCACACGAGCGAATAAGCCGGATCCCGAAAATCAAAGATACGATTCCGAACACCCCGCCGACCGCACCCGCAATGAAAAGTACGGTAAGCAACACGATGGCAGCCATCGCAAATCCCAGCGAATTGTCCGACGTGGCGGCCTGCAGAATGCTCACGGCCACAATAACGGTGCATATGGTCGCGACAAGCGAAAGGACAAGGCAAAGAATATGCCCGATAAGACTTCCCATTCCGCCCTCTCTTTTCATAATGATAGTCACCTCGCTTTTTGTGTTGGTGATATATTATCATTTTTTCATCCGTTTGTCAAGAGGGCAACATTCGGTATAATTGCCGAAAAATGTTTCGTTTTTTGCTTGACAGTTGTGCAAAAAGCGATATAATATAAGTATCTATGTTTTTTCGGAGGCGGGTATGAAAAAAATTACAAACAAGGTTCTCTGGCTTTTTGCCGTCGGACAGTTCGGGTGGAGCCTTCTTTCGGGCATCATCGGCAGTTGGATGGTGTATTATTACACCGGCGACAATGCGGTTTTTGCCGACAACATAACGACGGCACCGCTGTTTCTGAATCTGACGCTGTTCGGACTTGTCGTAGCCGTCGGCCGTATATTTGACGCAATCACTGACCCGCTGGTCGCCGGGTGGTCGGACAGCAGTGCCTTCCGGGGCGGACGACGGATTCCGTTCATGAAGGTGATTGCCGTTCCGTTCGCACTGATTACCGTCGGCGTGTTCGCCCTGCCCGCTACGGGAAATATCGTCGTCAACGACGTGATTCTTTTTGTGACTCTAATGCTTTTTTACCTGTTCATGACCATTTACTGCACCCCGTACAACGCGCTGATAGCGGAACTCGGTGACACGCAGGAACACCGCATCAACGTATCGACGTATATTTCCTTCACCTATATTGCCGGCTTCTCCGTGGCATATCTGCTGCCGAACATTGCGGGTCTGTTCACCGATGCGCTCGGCGCGGCGGCCGCCGTGCGGCTGGCCATTGCGCTGCTCGCCCTGCTCGCCGCCGTGGCGATGATGGTGCCGGCGCTTTGCATCAAAGAACGAGATTATATCGCATCGGAGCCCGTGAAAACGCATGCGTTCCGTTCCCTTCTCCTCTCCTTCGGCAACGGACAGTTTCGCAGGTTTGTGTATTCCGACGTGATTTACTTTTTCGCCGTCACGCTGTTTCAGACAGGACTGGCCTTCTACATTACGCAGTTGATGAAAGCGGACGCGTCCTCGTCGTTTCTTCTGACGGTGATTATGACGGTTGTCAGCCTCTGCCTTTATCCGGCGGTCAACAAACTGGCACCGAAACTCGGCAAGAAAAAAATCATTGTAGCGGGCTTCTTCGCCTATGCCGCCGTGTTCCTGCTTGCCTCTTTCTGCGGCGAGGGCATTCTTTGGGGATATATCATCGCCGTGCTTGCCGGCGTGCCGATGGCCGTTCTCGGCATTCTGCCGCAGGCGGTCGTGGCCGACATTGCCGAAGCGGACGCCAAGGAAACCGACGAGAGCCGTAGCGGTATGTTCTTTGCGGCGCGCACGTTTGCCATGAAACTCGGGCAGGCGGTGGCACTGCTGGTTTTCACCTCCGTTACGGTATCGCAGACGGAATTCAGTTATCGTCTGACGGCCATTATCGCCACGGTGTTCTGCTTCATCGGTGCCGTTCTGTTCCTTTTCTACAATGAAAAGAAGGTGCTTGAAAAAATCGAAAACGGACAGACGTCCGAGGAAAACGAAGCATGAGAGACTTTTACCTGAGAGAAGAAACCTACGCCGAAAGCATGGAAAAAACGGTGCTTCCCTATCTTTCGCAAAGGCGCTCCGAGGGAACGGTTTCCACGGGAGAAAAAACATTTCTCCGCTTCGTGAAATATATGGCCGACGCGCCGCGCGGTACGGTGGTAATTGCGCACGGGTTTACGGAATCCGCGGAAAAATACCATGAGTTATCCTACTATTTCCTTCTGTCCGGATACCATGTCCTGATTCCCGAGCACCGCGGGCACGGACGTTCTTACCGTGACATAAAGGACGCCCCGACGCTGACGCATATTGACCGGTTTGAGGACTATGCGGACGATTTTCTCATGTTTCTGCGCGGCGTTCCCGACACGGCGACGGGAAAACTCTGCCTGTTCGCCCACTCTATGGGCGGCGCCATCGGTCTCCTCGCCATGGAAAAAGAACCGTGCCTGTTTGAAAAAGCCGTTCTTTCCTCCCCCATGATAGCGCCGTCCACCGGCGGCGTACCGCCGATTCTCGCCAAAGCGATTCTGCATGCGGCCGTAATTTTCGGGAAATCGAAGAAAAGAGCCTTTATTTCGTCTCCCTACCCGGGTGTGGAAAAATTCGAAGATTCCTGTAAAACAAGCAAAGAAAGGTTTGCAGAATACGAAAAAATCAAAGAAGAAACCCCGGAATTTCAGAATTATTCCCCCACGTACGGTTGGGCATATCAATCCATGACGGTAAAAAGAAAAATCTTAAGGAGAGGCGCGCCGGAGCGCATCCGCACGAAACTCTTTTTGGCGGTTGCGGACAACGATACGACGGTTGACCGTGCGGCAGAGTTTGCCCTTGCCCGCCGCCTGCCGGACATGCAGGTGCACATATACGAAAACGCCAAGCACGAAATCTACGGCTCGACCGACGCCGTCGCCCATCCCTATTTCGACGATGTTCTGAATTTTTTTGAAAGTTAGACGACAAAGAAAGAACGAAAGGCGCCCCTGTCGGAGTGCAAATTTTCCGAACTGCGTGTTCGGGGATTTTTCCCCGAACACGCAGGCGATAAAGACACGGGACGTCAAACAAAAAGCACCCCTGTCGGGGTGCTTGTTGGTTGGTGACTCGTGGCAGAATCGAACTGCCGTTTCAGCCTTGAGAGGGCCGTGTCTTAGCCGCTTGACCAACGAGCCATATGCTTTTCGCCTGTTCATTTTATCACAGTCATTCAGGTTTGTCAAGTCCTTTTCTCATTTTTTTATTGATTTTCCGACGAAGTCATGCTATAATATAGGCAAGAAAGTTTGCTTGCAAGGACTTTTTCACGCCATATTTCAACGAACGGCTGTTATTTGCGTTTAGCAAAGAACATATTGCGAATGCAATACAAAAATCTATTTTTGTAAGCCGTGTAATTTTATGATAGCAAGGGGAAGTTCGGGACTTCTCAAAAATGCCCTTGCAAGCGGGCACTCTTTTTTTATGATTAACACGCACAGGAGAACGATATGCAACTTTTCAGGCTCAACCCCGTAGTGCACTCGGTGGCATGTTACGAAAAAAAACTGAAAAACGAGCGACTTGTCGCATATGACATGCGCTGTCTTTATCTTCTGTCCGGGGGGCTGACCGTGGAATATGGCGACGAAAAGCCGAAAAAAATGGCTCTGGGAAATTTTATGTTTCTGCCGGCGGGCGTGCCGTACCGCCTGAAATGCGACTACGCGAAATTCGTTTTTGTGTCATTCGACCTGACAGACCGATACGGGGATACGGACGGTGCCATCCGGCCGGACGCACCGGAAGCGTTCCGGGCAGGTGACATGCGGGGAGAAGAAGACGCGGGGGTATTCGGGCAGGTGCTTTTCATCGAGGACATGTCCGCCGAGCGGGAAACGTTTCTTTCCATGTGTCGCGCTTTTGTCACGGGAACGGACTACGCACGAGCTCGGGTTTCCACTGTACTGAAAGGTATTCTCCTGCGTGTGGCTGAAGAATGCGACGAGGACGCCCTTCCCTCCCGTATGATCGAGCAATTCGACGGGTATATCCGTGAGCATGCCACGGAGGAGATTTCCAACACGGAACTCGGCGCCGTATTCGGCTACCATCCGTTCTATATCAGCCAGATGCTGAAAAAGAAAAAGGGTGTCACTCTGCATCAATACATTCTCTCCTACAAACTCCGCACAGCGGCGGACATGCTTCGTTACACGGACAAATCCGTGGCGGATATTGCGTCCGACCTCGGTTTTTCCGACGCTTCATATTTTACGAAGAGTTTCAAAGCCTCTTTCGGTGCAACGCCGAAGGATTACCGGAAAGCAGCGGACGAAGAACGAATCTGACGGTGACAGGACTATGAAACTTATAAAAAATCAGGAAATGACCCTTGAAGTCGCAGACATGAACCACCTCGGATTCGGTGTGGCCAAACCCGACGGATTTGCCGTTTTTGTCGGTGGCGCGGTCACGGGCGACAAAGTACGCGCCAAGATTATCAAAGTCAACAAATCGTATGCGGTGGCACGGACGGAAGAAATCCTTGTTCCGTCGCCCATGAGAGTCGACCGCGGCTGCCCGTCGGTAACGTGCACGGCCTGCGTATACAAGAACATTTCCTACGAATACGAAAAGACAAGCAAAAGAAACAACGTTGTGCAGGCTTTCCGGAAAGCAGGCCTTTCCGACGTCCCTATCGGCGACCTTCTTTCGACGGGGCAGGTGACCCGCTACCGAAACAAGGCACAGTTCCCGGTTGCCCGTGGAAAAGACGGGCGGTACATCATCGGTTTCTATGCGCCGAAGTCCCACCGCGTCTGCGAAGCGGCGGCCTGCCCTCTGCAGCCGACGGTTTTCCGGGACATCGTCGAAGTTATACGAGCCTTTCTTGAAGAACACCGCATTCCCGCATACGATGAAGAAAGCGGAGATGGATGGATAAGACATATCTACCTGCGGCGCGGAGAGGTGACGGGGGAGATTCTTCTGACCCTCGTCGTCACGTCCGACAGATTCGCCGATGAAACGGATTTTGTCCGTCGGATAACGGAAACATTCCCTGCCGTCGTCGGGATTCTCCTCAACATACAGAAGGAAAATACCAATGTCGTTCTCGGAAAGACGTACCGGACGCTGTACGGCAAAGACAGTCTGACCGATATTCTTGCCGGCGTGCGACTGAAACTGACAGCACCCGCTTTCTATCAGGTCAATCACGCGGCGGCGGAACTTCTCTATCGCAAAGCGGCCGAACTTGCCGCGCCGCAAAAGAGCGAAACGCTGCTTGACCTCTACTGCGGCGCCGGTTCTATCGGCCTGTCCATGGCGCATGCCGCGGGAAAGATTATCGGCATTGAAATCGTGGAAAGCGCCGTGCGGTGTGCAAAAGAAAACGCCGCAGAGAGCGGCATTACCAACGCGGAATTTTTCACGGGTGACGCCGTCGACACGGAAAAACTTCTGTCCGACGCCGAGCGTTTGCTCGGACAAAGCATCCGACCGGACATCGTTGTCCTTGACCCGCCCCGCGCCGGTTGTGACGAAAAACTGCTGACCTTTGTTGCCGGCCTTTCGCCCTCCCGCATTGTCTATATCTCCTGCAACCCGGAAACGCTGGCGCGCGACGCCGCCGTGCTGAAAACGCACGGGTATATCTGCGGCACCGTCACGCCCGTTGACCTCTTCCCCGGCACCGGCCATGTGGAGACTATAGTGTTGCTACAAAACCGAAATATGTAGAAATCCTTGATTTTAAGCACTTTGTGAAGCATACGGTCTTTAATTCGGAGGGCGATAAATTCCGAAATAAAGAGATAAAAAATTACGTTGTCGTATCACTAAGCCTACCAAAGATATGATGGATGAAGTAAAAAATAAATTCAGCAAATTTAGAATAAAATGTGTTGATTAAAAACTGAATGGAGGAATTACATATGAACAATATGTACTGCAAAAACACAGCAAATTATCCAAGGTTAAAAACGGATTGTTTCTTTGTAGACTATTATAATAGATTTTTTTATAATGGTGTTATAGATGAAAGTATGAAGTTTGTTGAGAAAATTCAGCTCTTAGATGTGGAATTATGGGAGAGATTTGTTCAACAATTCCGAGAAGATGCCGATTTTGATGCAGGCTGGCGTGGTGAGTATTGGGGAAAAATGATGCGAGGAGCATGTTTTGTTTACTCGTACACAAAAAATGAAAAATTATATAAAATTCTTTCTGACACTGTATCAGACATATTGAAAACCGCAGACGAAGACGGCAGAATTAGCAGTTATGCAAAAAGTCACGAATTTGATGGTTGGGATTTGTGGGGAAGAAAGTATGTTTTGCTTGGTATGCAATACTTTTTGGAGATTTGTAACGATATGGAATTTTCACAAAAGATTATTCAATCTATGTGCCAGCAAGTAGATTATATAATTGATAGAATTGGCAGTGAAGATGGGAAAATTGAAATTACATCTGCTACACGCCATTGGAGAGGTTTGAATTCGTGTTCGATACTTGAACCAATTGTCAGACTATATTCAATTACAAAGAAAGCAAGATTTTTGTCCTTTGCAGAATATATAGTAAATTCTGGCGGAACAGATATAGTAAATATATTTGACCTTGCATATGCAGATGAGTTGTATCCGTACCAATATCCTGTAACTAAGGCTTATGAAATGACTTCTTGTTTTGAGGGCCTTTTGGAGTATTATAGAATAACAGGGGAAGAAAAATATAAAATTTCAATTATAAATTATGCAAATAAAATTTTGGAGTCGGATTTTACTGTTATAGGGTGTTGTGGCTGTACTCATGAATTGTTTGACCATTCTGCCGTCAGACAAGCAAATACTACAAATTATGAGATTATGCAGGAAACTTGTGTAACTGTTACTTTGATGAAGTTCTTCTATCAACTTAATCTTCTTACGGGAAATCCAAAATATGTTGATGCCTTTGAAACATCTCTTTATAATGCATATTTAGGCTCGTTAAATAGTGAAGGAAAAACGCCGTTTAAAATTGATGAATTGTCCGATGACAATAATAAATGTATTGTAGAAGCATTGCCTTTTGATAGTTATAGTCCTTTGACAGCGGGGTCAAGGGGAAATAGAGTAGGCGGATTTAAAATTATGTCAGACAAGCATTACTATGGTTGTTGCGCTTGCATAGGTTCAGTAGGCATAGGCTTGGTTCCAAAACTGCATATACTTACTACAAAAAATGGATTTGCTATAAATTTGTTTATAGATGGCAGAGTTGAAACTAAATCGCCAAAGGGTATGCCTGTAACATTTGAAACAAAAACGGAGTATCCAAGATGCGGAAAAGTTATAATTATCATTAACCCTGAAATAAGGGAGGATTTTGAGGTGCTTATAAGAAATCCGTATTGGTCTAAAAAAACTGAGATTTTAATTAATGGACTTAAAACGAATATTAAAGAGGGCTACATTTCTGTCAAGAAAATCTGGGAAAAAGGAGACATAATTGAAGTAAATTTTGATATGAGAGTAGAAGCAATATATCCTATTCCATATGGAGAGCAGGTATTGATGAATAAAGTTGTATGGGGACATAACTATATAATTCCTACATTCGATAAAGAGGACCCTGTTGCTTGTAAACATATTGCATTAAGAAGAGGACCTGTAATGCTTGCTCAGGAAAGCAGATTAGGATACAGTGTTGAAACTCCTATTTCTGTCAAGGTAAATGACGATGGGTTTGTAGATGTTGAGATTTTGCAAGAAAATGAAGCGCCATATTCTAATATTATTGTGGCCAGTATTCCTTTAAATGATGGAAAGAATATGTTGGTAACGGATTATTCATCTGCGGGAAAACTGTGGTGTAAAGAAAACAAAGTAGCTGTTTGGATGTTGACTATATAAATATGGTAATAAATTAGTGAGATTTAAGACGCGATTAAGTATAAACAAGGAGGATATACTGATATTGTGGATGAAATGCTTAATCGTATTGAAATATCGTTGTGTTCAAATAACCCTGAAAAGGAAATATCAAATATAGAGAGACTTATTTCAAAAAACGCAGCTAAAAAGCAAAAACTGTTAGATATGCGTCCGGACGACACTTTGGATAAAGACTCATTTGATATAAAATTTAATGAATTAAATGAACAATTAGATGAGTTAAGTGACAGATTGACTTCATGCAAAAATACTGAAAACAGAGAAAAAACATAAAAAAACGCTTAGATGATTTCAGAAAAGTTCTTGAAAAAAATGAGGTACCGGTAGAATTCGACAGACAAGTATTTGAAAGCATAATAGATAAAGTTATTGTTGGCGGATACGATGATGATGGAAATAAAGATCCATCAATGTTGACATTTGTATATAAAACAGGCTTTACCAATAGTGTTGATGCTAACAATCATAAACCGCCAAGGAAGAAACGTAAAAAGAACAAGGAGAAAAATGAAAATAAATTGTCTTCCTATTCCCCTAACGAGGATGAAAAAATGTGTTCACTTAATAGTGACAACACACGTCGAATGCGCAGTGCGGTTGGAACGAAATGTAATTCTTTATATACATAGCAAGGAGAATTTATGAAAAACCTATTGTGGGTATTCTTTATTTCCATGCTTCCCGTGGTGGAACTCCGGGCGGCCATTCCGGTTGGCACCGGGCTTGGGCTTCCGTTCTGGCTGAATGCGCCGGCGGCCATGCTCGGCAACCTTTTGCCCGTACCGTTCATTCTTCTTTTTATCCCGAAAATTCTGGATTGGCTCGGAAAATTCCGATGGTTTGCGCCCGTTGTGAACTGGCTTCACAAAAAAGCGGAAAAACACAGCGAAAAAATCGTCCGTTCGGCCTTTTGGGGGCTTTTACTGTTTGTTATGATTCCCTGCCCCGGTACGGGTGCATGGACGGGGTCGCTTGTGGCGGCGTTGTTCAACCTGCCGAAGCGGCGGGCGTTTCTCGCCGTGGCGCTCGGGGTGCTCGGCTGTGCGGTCATTATGACCTTGGCGTCGTACGGCATCCTCGGATTTTTATCCTTCTTACTCAAATAATGAAGAAGAGGCGGAAAGCATGTTTCGCCTCTTTTTGGCAGAAAGGCGACCTGACCTTGAAAAACGATATATCCGTCCCTTATCGGACACTCGGTTCTTACCTGAAAGAAACATACGGCTGCGAAGTCGGAAAAATCTGCATTGACGGCGGGTTTACCTGCCCCAACCGTGACGGCACCGTCGGCTACGGCGGGTGCATGTTCTGCGGCGAACGCGGCGCGGGAGAGCATCTGCGTGAAGGTGTATCCATCGAAGAACAGGTGTCGTCCTTCTTCTCGCGGCCGCATCGGCAGAAAAAATTTATCGCTTATTTTCAGAATTTCACCAACACCTATGCGCCTGCGGACATCCTGCGGAAGCGGTATACGGCCGCGCTCGGCGACTCACGCGTTATCGCCTTAGCCGTCGGAACCCGCCCGGACTGTATTGACGGGGACGTCATACGAGTTCTTCTTGAAATGAAAAAACGGGGCGACGTATGGGTGGAACTCGGATTGCAGACGGCGCACGACGACGTGGCCGCGCGCTTCGGGCGCGGCTATCCGACAGCCGTATTCGGACAGGCGGCAAACCTGTTGCGGGAAGCCGGCATTCCGACAGTTGTGCACCTGATGGTCGGACTGCCGGGTGACAGTCCCGAAGGAGTACGGGAAACGGCAGATGATGTGGCGACGTTGTCGCCGTTCGGGGTGAAAATTCATTCCGTTTATGTCATGGACGGTACGCGCCTTGCCGACCTCCTGCGTACCGGCGGATACACGCCCGTAACGATGGAAGAATACGTCTCGGCCGTGACGTATATCCTTTCGCATCTGCCGACCGAAACGGTCATTCACCGTTTGACGGGAGACTGCCCGGACGGGCGGCTTCTCGCGCCCGCATTCGCCGCGGACAAGGCGGCGGTGCTCCGTGCCAT
>CAKRWK010000012.1 GCA_934417455.1 uncultured Eubacteriales bacterium | reverse complement strand
TGTGTCAAAGTCACAGAGAACTTTGTCGCGGATGTCGAGTACTTCCAGTTCTTCGCGGTAGCGCACACGTTCGCCGCCGGATGTGTTGTACGAATGCACGGCACCGTAGGAAAAGGCAATGTCATCGTAGAGAATTCCCGCTCCGGTTGCCGTTGTCGGTGTGAAGGCAGAGGCAAACTGAATCTGATTCACCGCACCGTCCAGGAGCGTATTGCCGAAATATTCTTCTCCGACGAACACATCGTTGACGTAGTATTCCGCATAAAGGCTGGGGGTTCCGTAAATGTCGGCAAACTCCATGACCACCGTTATCGATGTCCATGTGTCCGGATTGACGGTGCCGGCCGGTGCCACGCAAAACGTGTCATGCGTGATGCTGCCGTCCGTCCCGGTCGAAAGAACCGTCAGGCCGCGGTTGCCGCTTGCCCACGCGCCCTTGCTGTTCATCAGGACAAGGGACGTTGCAATAAGTCCCGCTTCGGGGGCTTTGATTTTATAGGAAAAGGTGAACGAAGTCGAGTCAAAAGCACGGTAAGTTCCCATGTTCTTCATGGCCGCGCCGGCGGCGGAGGAAAAGCCGGCTTCCGTGATGTAATACCCCATATTGGCGTTCTGGGTGAGTTCCGTTTCATTTCTCAGAATTGAAAGATACCCGTTTTTTGTGATGACGGCGTATTTCGATTCGTTGGAAAACGAGCCGACGTCACCGGAGGAATAATCTCTGTACGCAACGGTGTCAAGCGTTTCCGTCACCTCTTTGCAAACAGCACAGGTCATGTCTGTTTTGGCGTATTTGTCCTTTCCGGACGTGCTTGTAACGTCGCGCACGGTGCCGGGCAGGGAGACCCTGTGGTTATCCGTGTACAGATGGGCGGAAAGCCCATACCGGTAAATGGCAGACACGAGGTCCTTCAGTTCCGTCCCGGCATCTCTTTCGATTTTGCAGGCATGCAGGTACTGTGCGACGCTGTAAGAGACAACTTGGCTGATTTTCTGTGTGGTGCCGTCTTTTGTTTTGTAGACGGCGGCCGAAATTTCATCGAATATTTCTCCGAAGCGGACATCGCTGAGTACGACGCGGTAGGTGGCCGTGCCGTTCGTTGCCGACAGCCTGACCGGCGTCAGCGTACTTTCGCGGCTTCCGATGCGAGACTTGACGAAAAGTCCTTCGCAGTCTTCCGCCGTAAATTCAAAATATACGTCGATACTGCTCTCCAGAAGAAGTCCGGCATCTGTGATTTCAGCCGTGGGGGCATACGTCAGGTCGTTTTTCTTTGAGAACGGGATGAGAACGGAAAATTCAGACGGAATATCGCCGGGGCAGAGTCCGGTCACGCCGGTTGTCACCAAATCGGTATCGGCGATGTCCGGCTGAACGTAAATCTGCGCTTTCGCACCGTAAACGAGAAGGTCACTGATCAAAGTTTTCAGCCCTGCGGACGCGTTTTCGTCGGCGAGCACGGCGGTGCAATAATCTTTTACGCTGTATGTTCTGGTATCCGTCTGAACACCGTCAACGTACATTTTTGCCGTTATGGCATGGCCGAGATTTTGCGGCGTTACGCCGGTATAACGGAAGCAGGCGTAACTTTGTCCGTCTTTTTCACGCATGGACTCAAAACGGACGGGGGCGCCGTCATTGAAGGTCATATAAGTTCCTTGTTTGTCGGCCTGAGATTCCGTGATGTCCGTCCAGAAAACAATGTCTACGTTTTCCATGATGGAAATGCTGGTTTTCCGGATTTCTCCGCTTCCTTCGCTCGCCGCCGCAAAAACGGTCGGGACGGCCGTCATGCATAAGGCGAAAAGCAACAGCAGAAGAAGGACTCGGTGTGTGGTTCTTGCGCGTTTTCCTTTGTTCATGTCAGTGTATCCTTTCTTATGTAAAAATAAAAGTGTAGCTGTTTCTTTGACGGGCAGTAAAAACAGAGGTGCCGCCCGCCAAATTCCGAAAGAAAAAACGGTCGGTTTTATTTATCGATGTCAATAGGGGGAAGTTCAATGCCGCCTTCTCCGCTGGTTTCTATCACGTCGGCCGGCGTGAAGTGAATCACGTCGAAGCGCGGCTCTTCAAAAACGACGCTTTTTTTCGTGTTGTTTTCCATTGTAAACTCTCCTTTCGGGAAGAAATATCGGATGGTAGAATTATAACATTTTATCGTATGAAAATCAATCCGTTCTGCCTAAATTTCAAAATTTCGGCATATTGTACAAGAAATGATGCCGTTTTACACAAAGAAAACGGTCTTTTTTTGTGCATGTTGCACAAACGAGCAAAAGCAAAAAAGAACGGATAAAAAACGGTAGACAAACGGATGAAAAAGTAGTATAATGGGAGCAACGAAAAGGAGGTGAGGCCATGCAGCAGGTATATTCTTTCGCCGGCATTCCGGTGCTTGCCGAATATACATATGATTACCTCGCAAGACAATGCCACGGATATGAATGCGACCTTGCGCCGCTGGTTTCGGTTCACATCACGGAGGCGGATATTGCGGCGGAGAAAAAACTCTGCGATGAAGGGACGGACTATCCGGCGGGATACCTTGAAAGCCTTGCTTTTTACCGCAAATTTTCGACAGTGGCGGCACACCGGAACGTGCTTTTGTTCCACGGCAGTGCCATTGCCTTTGATGGCACGGCATATATTTTTACCGCACCATCCGGTACGGGAAAAAGTACGCATACCGATCTTTGCCGGCAAATGTACGGCGACAGAGTTGTCTACATCAATGACGACAAACCGCTTGGCCGCAGGGAAGAGAACGGTCGTTTTACGGTTTACGGTACCCCATGGAACGGGAAACATCATCTCGGGAGCCGCATTTCGGCGCCTCTCGGCGGTATTTGCTTTCTTCACCGCGGCGAGCGCGACCGCATAGAACCGGCAAACGGTATTTCGTCCTTTGCCGCTCTGTATGGACAGACCTTCCGTCCGGAAAATGCGCAGGATCTGCAACCGGTGTTGTCACTTCTTTCCGCCTTGTCGCAGGTACCTTTGTTTGACCTGTACTGCACCATGAGCCCGACGGCACCGGCAACGTCTCTGCCTGCGATGGCGGCGGAATATGCAAAAAGAGTGACAGACGGGCGGACGACCGTAAACAAACCGGCGGAGGAAGGAAAAAAAATATGACAACGTCGAAGGACATCATAGAGCGGGACGGATATATCATTCAGCCCGTTTCGGGAGACAGCATGATGCCACTCCTGAACCAGGAAAAAGATGCCGTCCGGGTGTGCCGCGTACCGGTCGCTTGGCAGGTCGGCGACGTGCCGCTTTACCGACGTCCGTCAGGGCAGTATGTTCTTCACAGAATCGTGTCTCTTGAAAAGAAATATGCCTTGACACGCGGTGATAACCGGACACAAACGGAAAAAGTCCCGTATCGGTGGATGGTCGGACGGTTGGAAGGATATTTCAAAAACGGAACTTATGTCTCCGTGGCGGACCCCGCATACGAATCGTATGTGAACGAGACGTTGGCGCGCGGCCGCCCGTGGCCGCCGGCCGAATGGGATTTTCTACGCCGGCTTCTGATGTGCGCCGTCGGCAGGGGAGCGATGCCGGAACCGGGCGATGACCTGTCCGAAAAGAAACTGCTGTCATTGTGTGAATTTCACAAAGTAACTGCCACGGCGGCCAAAGCCGTAAGAGAACATCCCGGTTTGTTTTCGGAAAGTACGGAAAAGTACTTTGAAGAAGCCGCTTTGCGCAATCTGCGCCGGTGCATTCTGTTCCGGAACGAGACGCGGAAAGTAACGGCCGCTTTCGACAAAGAGGACATTCCGTATCTGCCGTTGAAAGGTGAATCGCTGGCCGCTCTGTATCCTGCGCCCGAAATGCGGGCTTTTTCCGATACGGATATATTGGTTCGCGAAAGCGATATGCCGCGCGTCTGTGACATAATGAAGTCGCTGGGCTTTTCTTTCAAGGAACGGCAGGGGGCGCATGCAACGTTCGTCAAGGCACCGATGTATACGTTTGAAATTCATGACAGGTTGTTTTCTCCGGAATTTACAAGCCTTCGGAATGTTTTTCCGGATGTTTGGCATCGGCTTTCCACGACGGACACCTGTCGCATGGAATGGACAAAAAGCGACGCGTATGTATTCTTCCTTGCGCATTTTTACCGTCACAGCGAAGAAGGGGGCGGCATGGGAATACGGTCGTTTCTTGACTTATTCTTATTGGAAGAATCCATGCGAAACGATACGGATACCGTACAGGCCGAACGCGACCTTGACGCGTGGGGGCTTCGGATTTTCAGAGACAAGATGTCCGGCGCGGCGCATCGTCTGTTTACGGACGATGTCGTTTCGGAAGAAGATATGGCTTTGGCCATGGGCGGCGGTGCCTATGGAGTGCTCGACCGCCGTATGGAGCGGCAGATGCGTTCGGTAGGCAAAGGACGTTTTCTGCTTGAAAAAATTTTCCCGCCGTATTCATATATGAAACTGGCGTTTCCGTGCGTCGGGCGCGTTCCTCCGCTTTTGCCCGTTATGTGGGTCTTTCGGTGGGTTCGCATGCCTTTTCGCAAAACAGCAAGAGGAAATTTTTCTTCATCCGTGCGCGTTATGAAAAGCAGAAAACTGCCTTGAAATAAATGTAAAAAATCGGAAACGAAAAACGCTTCCGATTTTTTGATTCAGTTTTTCCAACCGAGTGACCGTTCTACTGCGCGATGCCACTCGTCCAGTTTTTCTTTTCTCCATGTGTCATCGCTCGAAGGCTCAAATACGCAGGCTTCTTTTCCGATGTTTTCAATGTCGTCCACGGAGGTGTATATACCGAGCGCAAGACCGCAAAGATAGGCAGCGCCCTGTGCTGTTGTTTCAATACACGCCGGTCTTTCTACGCGCATGCCGAGAATATCCGCCTGAAATTCCATAAGAAAGCTGTTGCCGGAGGCGCCGCCGTCCACTTTCAGCACATGTCCGGAAAGGCCGGTGGCATGTTTCATCATCTGCAGAACATCCGCTGTCTGATACGCCAGGGATTCCAGTGTGGCGCGGATGATGTGATATTTTGTCGTGGCACGGGTAATGCCGAGAATAATGCCGCGCGCGTAAGGATCCCACCACGGCGCGCCCAGCCCCTGAACCGCGGGGACGACCAGGACGCCGCCGCTGTCTTTTACTTTGCGGGCATAATATTCGCTGTCGGCAGCGGAATCAATGAGTTTCAGCCCGTCGCGAAGCCATTGTATAGCCGACCCGCAGTTACAAACGGAGCCTTCCCGCGCAGAGGTCACGCGGTCGCCGATTTGCCACGCCACAGTGGCGACAAGTCCGTTGTCGGAAATTTTCGGCGTGTCTCCCGTGTTCATCAGAAGAAATCCGCCGGTACCGTATGTGTTTTTGAAATCGCCGGCACGAAAGCAGCGCTGACCGAACAGCGCGGCCTGCTGGTCACCGGCCACGCCGCCGATGGGCAGGGAAGCGCCGAGAACCGCCTCGGAGGTATAGCCGAAAATACCGGAGGACGGTTTGACTTCCGGGAGCATTTCTTTCGGAATGTCAAACAGCGCGAGAAGTTCGTCGTCCCATGTACAGGTGTGAATGTTGAAAAGCATGGTGCGGGACGCATTGGACGGGTCTGTGGCGTGTACTTTTCCGCCGGTCAGGTGAAAAATCAGGAAACTGTCTACCGTGCCGAAACACAATTCGCCGCGTTTGGCGCGTTCCCGCGCCCCCGGTACATGGTCGAGAATCCATACAATTTTGGTGGCAGAAAAATACGGGTCGAGAAGCAGACC
Organism: uncultured Eubacteriales bacterium; assembly: GCA_934417455.1. Classification (GTDB taxonomy): domain Bacteria; phylum Bacillota; class Clostridia; order Oscillospirales; family CAG-272; genus UBA1740. The sequence continues at coordinate 7,087 of CAKRWK010000012.1, read as the reverse complement.
TGTTTTTTCGCGTATCATGGGCTCGTAGCCGCGGTCTTTGAGTGTACGGCACATGTCCGCCGTACGGCGGCACTGCCATACAATGGCGTTGTATACGGGTTCGCCTGTTTTTCTGTCCCATACGACGGTGGTTTCTCTTTGGTTGGTAATGCCGATACCGGCCACATCCTCCCACTTGCCGCCGATTTTCATGAGTGCTTCGGAGGCCACGCCGACCTGCGTCGAAAAAATGGTCATAGGGTCGTGTTCGACATATCCTTCCTTCGGGAAAATCTGTGAAAACTCTCTTTGTGCGGTATTGACAAGATTGCCTGCGGTGTCAAACAGAATGCATCGGGAACTGGTCGTCCCCTGATCAAAGGCCATAATATATTTCTTCATACATTTCCTCCGAGAAAAAGACTGCATCCGCAACAACAAAGTCGCCGCGAAAAACGGTGCTTTACGATGTGAGAATACAGTCTTTTTCGTTATTTGATTTCGACAGTCACATGTTTGCCGGTGCGAACAGCGGCCACTTTCATGATCTGACGGATTGCTTTCGCAATTTTACCGTGACGGCCGATGACCATACCGGTATCGTCGGGCGCAACCGTCAGGACAAGTTCAACGTTATCACCGTCGATATTTTCTTCCACCTGTACGGCATCGGGAGAGTCCACGATGGCACGGGCGATGTCCGCGAGCGTTTGTTTCAGATCCATTGTCGGTTACCCGATTATTTAAGGATTTCGCTCTTCTTCAGCAGAGCACGGACGGTGTCGGTCGGCTGAGCGCCGTTGGCAATCCACTTGGTTGCTTTTTCCGCGTCGATTTTGATTTCGGCAGGATCGGTCAGGGGATTGTAGTAACCGATTTCCTCGATGAATTTACCGTTTCTCGGGGATCTTTCATCCGCGACGATAACACGGTAAAAAGGAGCCTTCTTGGCGCCGATTCTTTTGAGTCTGATTTTGACTGACATTGGGTTTTCCTCCAAAAATTAAATAATTTATTTTTCTTTTGTTTTGGGTTAACTTCGGTAATGGACATTTGTCAGAAGGGCATCTTCATCCCGCCGAACATGCGGCGTTTGCCGCCGGGGGAAGAGAATTGCTTCATCATTTTTTTCATCTGGTCAAACTGTTTTAACAGACGGTTGACGTCTTCGACCGACGTTCCCGAGCCGCGCGCGATACGTTTGCGGCGGGAGCCGTTGATAATATCGGGACGGTCGCGTTCCGCACGGGTCATAGAGAGTATCATGGCCTCGGTACGGGACATTTGCTTCTCATCGATATGCAAATCCTTCATGCCTTTGGCGTTGGCACCGGGAATCATACCGATAAGTTGGTCGAGATTGCCCATCTTCTTTAACTGGTACATCTGTGAGAGAAAGTCGTCCAGCGTGAATGACTGTTCGCGGAATTTTTTCTCCAGTTCTTTTGCGTTTTTCTCGTCGAAGGCGGCCTCGGCTTTTTCAATCAGGGAAAGTATGTCGCCCATGCCGAGAATACGGGAAGCCATGCGGTCGGGGTAGAAGGGCTCAATGGCATCCATCTTTTCGCCGGTACCGACGAATTTGATGGGCTTGCCCGTGATATAACGTACCGACAGCGCGGCGCCGCCGCGCGTATCGCCGTCCATTTTCGTAAGAACGACGCCGGTAATGTCACGATGTTCGTTGAAACTCTGCGCCACGTTGACGGCGTCCTGTCCCGTCATGGCGTCGACCGTCAGCAGAATTTCCGTCGGTGAAACGGCCGTTTTGATATTGACAAGTTCCTGCATCAGTCCCTCGTCGATATGAAGGCGGCCGGCCGTATCGATAAATACCATGTCGAGACCGTTTTTCTTTGCGTGTTCCACGCCGGCTTTGGCGATTTCCACGGGGGAGATTTTCGCTCCCATGGAAAACACGGGAACGTCCACCGATTCGCCGACGATTTTCAATTGGTCAATGGCGGCCGGACGGTATACGTCGCAGGCAACGAGCAGAGGATGTTTGCCCTTTTTCTTGTACATGGCGGCAAGTTTGCCCGTATGCGTGGTTTTTCCGGCACCCTGCAGACCGACCATCATAATGACGGTCGGAGGTTTGGGAGAAATTTCGAGTTTCGCGTTTTCGCTGCCCATAAGTTTTGTCAGTTCTTCATTGACAATCTTGACAATCTGTTGGGCGGGAAGCAGGCTTTCGAGCACCTGCGAGCCGACGGCGCGTTCCGTGACGGCTTTTGTGAAATCTTTGACGACTTTGAAATTGACGTCCGCTTCAAGAAGCGCAAGTTTGACTTCGCGCATGCCTTCCTTGACATCCGCTTCCGTCAGTTTTCCTTTGTTTCTGAATTTCTTAAAGGCATTTGCCAGTTTTTCCGTAAGGTTACCGAACATAGTGTCTCCTTTACATAAGACTTTTCAGGCGCGCGGCCAAGGCGCATATGGCCTTTCTGTCTGCCTCGGAGAGCGGCGCGGCATCGCCGATGCGCGAAAGTTCGTCCGCCATGGCGGCGGCTTCCGTGCTTTTTTTCAAAAGACCGAGTTTCTCTTCGTACAGGTCCAGCATCTCTTCGCATTTTTTGATGTTCTGCCGTATGCCCTGACGGGAAATACCCGTGCCTTCGGCGATTTCGGCAAGGGACAAATCCTCGTTGTAGTAGGCATCCATCCATTCGCGGGCGTGTTTTTCGAGGAGACCGCCATATATATCGGTCAGATAGGCATACTTCATATTTTTCTCAAACATGTTGCTTCACCTGCATAATGTGTAAACCAAATTACTTTACAAGTATAACACAGTACGGACAGTTTGTCAATACCTTACAAAAAAATAATTATTTTTTCGGAAAAGTATTGATTTTTCGGAAAAAGTATGATACAATGCTGTAATGTATGTAAAAGAGTATTCTGACAGATAAGGCTTTGCTTTTGCAAACCCTCTCAGTTGCAGACGGAGACTTCCTGTGGATTACCTAATTTTATAAGGAGAAGAAAATGGCTAATATCAAGTCTGCGAAAAAGCGCATTCTCGTCAACGAGAAAAAGGCTCTCAGAAACCAGATGGTGAAATCCCAGATGAAAACAGTGATCAAGAAGTACTATGCCGCTGTTGCGTCCGGTGACAAGACCGCCGCTTCCGAGATGTATAAACTCGCTGTGAAGAAAGTTGACCAGGCAGTTGCTCACGGTATTCTTCACAAGAACAATGCCGCTCACAAGAAGTCTGCTTTTACCCTTGCTTACAATAAAATGGCGTAATGCCGTCATGGAAAATCCGCTTGACCCGGCGGATTTTTCTTTTTTTATTGACTTTTTCGGAGCGGTATGTTAATATATTTGAAGAAGGAGAGGAGCGACTATGCCGAATTACGAAAAAATTTCTCCGGAACTGACGGAACGCATCCGTCACGACCGTGCCAACAACACAAGTCCGCGCTACGCCGCCTCCGGTGCGATGGCCGTACGGCGCAATCCTTTTTATGATAAGGAATCCGTTTGGCGTCCCGCCTACGTGCGCGATGTCGACAAAATCATGCACAGCCCGTACTATAACCGGTATACCGACAAAACGCAGGTTTTTTCCTTTTATAAAAACGACGATATTACACGCCGCGCACTGCATGTGCAACTCGTTTCCCGCATTGCCCGTTCCATCGGCGCCGTTCTCGGTCTGAATCTCGACCTGATTGAGGCTATTGCCTTGGGACATGATATCGGGCACACGCCGTTCGGGCATGCCGGGGAACGGTATCTGTCCGAAATGTATTATGCCGAGACCGGCCGCTATTTCAATCACAACGTGCACAGCGTGCGCGTTCTTGACGGTATATTTCCTCTGAATATCACGCTGGATACACTGGACGGCATTCTTGCGCACAACGGTGAATTTGAAATGGAGGAATATCATCCGCAGAAACTTACGGATTTTGCTGAATTTGACCGCATTGTCGAATCCTGTTATGTGGATGAGGCCAACATACTGAAAACCGTACCGTCCACCTTGGAAGGGTGCGTTGTCCGCGTTTCCGATATGATTGCTTATCTCGGCAAAGACAGGCAGGATGCCGAACGCGCCAAACTGCTGCATTCCGATGTGGCACTCGGAGAAACCGGTATCGGTACCATCAATGCGGAGATTATCAACAATCTGGAAGTCAATATTATCGAAAACAGTTACGGGCATCCGTACATCAAAATGGATGCGGAACATTATCAGGGACTGAAAGCGGCCAAAAAAGAGAATTACGAACAGATTTACCGCACGGAGAAATTGACCCGTGTTCTGGACGGAACCGTCCGCCCCGTGATGCAGCGCCTGTACGAACATCTGCTGCGCGACCTGAAAACAGGGAATACCTCTTCTCCGATTTATCGCCATCACATTGATTTTGTCACCAACAATCATTACACACCGCCGACACCGTACATTGACACGGAACCCAATCAGATTGTGGTGGATTATATGGCTTCCATGACGGATGATTATTGCACGGAACTGTATAAGTTCCTTTTCCCGGACAGCGAAATCGACTTTCATTACCATGGGTATTTTGAAGACCTTATGGACTGATACGAAAAAATCCCGCGCCGAAGGTATATCGGCGCGGGATTTTTTGTATCCGGCGAATCAGTCGGAAACGTAGGGCAGAAGTGCCATCTGACGGGCTCTCTTGATAGCCGTGGTCAGCTCACGCTGATGCAGGGCGCAGGTGCCGGAGACACGTCTGGGAAGGATTTTGGCTCTCTCGGAAATGAACTTTCTGAGTTTGGCCACATCCTTATAATCGATGCATTCAACTTTATCCTGGCAGAAGATGCAGACTTTCTTTCTTCTGTGCATCGGACGGAATGCGGGACGCTGAAGTTCGGTCTTTTCCATGATAATCAACCTTTCCGACTCACAATTTCTGTATATCATCCGGGCAGTGAGTCATGTCGCGGACGGACTCGGCCGGCCTTCGTCAGAAGGGAAGGCTTTCGTCACTCGGAATTTCTTCAAAATTCGCACTCGGCGCACTGTTGAATGAAGGTGCGCTGTATGCGTCGGGCGTATAACGATTGCCGCCTTGTGCGGGAGCGGCGGACGGTGCGTCCGCGCCTGCGGTTGCCGCAGAACCCGTGAAACTAACCTCATCGGCCTGTACCTCGGTGGCGTATCTCTTCTGACCCTGGTTGTCCGTCCAACTTCTTACCTGAAGCTGACCCATGACAAGAATCGGGTTGCCCTTCTTGAAATAACGGCAGACAAACTCTGCGCGTTCTCTCCAAGCCACAATGTTGATAAAATCAACGGGCGGTTGATTCTGTTCATTGTTCTTGGACGTGCGGCGGTCAACGGCAATCGAGAAGTTGCATATGGAAATGCCGCTTGTCGTTTGCTTTAATTCGGGATCTGCGGTCAGACGACCGAGCAGAATGACTTTATTGAAGCCCAAACCTGCCATTTTGATTTCCTCCGCTTACTTATGCTTCCGTCGCTTCGGTGGCAACTTCCGCGTTCTCTTCCGCCTTGACTTCTTCAGTCACGGCAGGCGCCTTTGCGCCGCTTGCGATTTTGGTCGTGGTCATATAGCGAAGCACGGATTCCGTGATGCCAAGCACACGCTCAAGTTCAAGCGGGAAAGTCGGTTCGCTCGTAAAGCCGAGAAGAGCATAGTAACCTTCGGTCACATAATTGATAGGATAAGCGAACTTGCGCTTGCCCCATTCGTTTACAGTGACATCGGTTGCGTTCTCTTTCGCCAGAGCCGCGAACTTCTCGATAACCGCTTTTGCTTCCTCTTCGGAGAGGTTGCCGTTTACGGCAAAGAGAGTTTCGTAAGAACACATTTTCTTTTCCATCTGAATACACCTCCTTATGGTCGTTAAGGCCGCATTTCCTGCGGCAAGGAGTCGGATATTTATCCTGACTGAGAGCCATTATACCATATATTTCTTCGGCTGTCAACTGTTTTTCGCAAAATTCCGCCGTTTTGTGTAAACTTTTTAAATACCACTTTACATCGCGCGAAATTTGGTGTATAAGAATCGGGTAAAATACAAGATGTCGCACGGACGCCGGAAGGAGAAATTTATGACCGACCAACCTTTTATACTCAAAAGCCCGTTTTCTCCGACCGGTGACCAACCGCAGGCCATCGATGCGCTAGTACGTGGCATTGAAGCGGGAGAACGCGCGCAGACGCTCGTCGGCGTGACGGGTTCCGGTAAAACATTCACCATGGCCAATGTCATTGCAAGACTTAACCGGCCAACGTTAGTATTGGCACACAACAAAACGCTGGCCGCGCAACTTTGTACGGAATTCCGTTCTTTCTTCCCGGAAAACGCGGTTGAGTATTTCGTTTCCTATTACGACTACTATCAGCCGGAGGCGTACATTCCCGGCAAAGACATGTATATCGAAAAGGATGCGATGATAAACGAGGAGATAGATATGCTCCGCCACAGCGCAACCTCGGCACTGTTCGAGCGGCGCGACGTTATCATCGTGGCGTCGGTTTCCTGTATATATTCGCTCGGCGACCCTTCGGAGTATCAGGGACTTCTCATTTCTTTGCGCCCCGGCATGCAGATGTCAAGGGACGAACTTATCCGACGCCTTGTTTCCATCAGTTACGAACGCAATGACGTGAACTTCGTCCGCGACAAGTTTCGCGTGCGCGGAGACGTCGTGGAAATATTCCCGGCGTCCAGTACGGAGAAAGCCATCCGCGTGGAATTTTTCGGGGATGAAATCGACCGTATTTCCCGTATCGAGACCGTGACGGGAAAGGTACTTGAAGTGCTTTCCTATGTTGCCGTGTTCCCGGCAACGCACTACGCTGTGTCGGATGAACGCAGGGAAGCGGCACTGGCCGAAATCGAAGAAGAAATGCACGAACGCGTGGCATTCTTCAAACGTCAGAACAAATTGCTCGAAGCGCAGCGCATAGAGGAGCGGACAAAATACGACCTCGAGATGCTGCGGGAAGTCGGTTTTTGTTCCGGCGTGGAAAACTATTCGCGCGTCCTGTCTGGCCGTGCTCCCGGATCCACCCCGTATACGCTTCTCGACTACCTGCCGGACGATTTTATCCTGTTTATCGATGAATCCCATGTGACCATTCCC
>CAKRWK010000011.1 GCA_934417455.1 uncultured Eubacteriales bacterium | reverse complement strand
CTTCTATGACGGTCTGTTTATCCTGATTCATGTTTCCTCCCGATACGATGACGGCGCTCCGACGGTTTTGTCCGAGCGCCGTATTTTTTTATTACAGAACTTTGCTGAGAAATTCACGCAGGTGGGCATTTTTCGGATGGCCGAACACCTCTTCCGGCGTGCCCTCTTCGGCAATATGTCCGTCGTCCACGAACAGGACGCGGTCGGCCACTTCTCTGGCAAAACCCATTTCATGCGTGACGATGACCATGGTCATGCCGTCGTCCGCCAAATCCTTCATCAGAGACAGCACCTCGCCTATCATTTCGGGGTCGAGGGCGGAGGTCGGCTCGTCGAACAGGATGACGTCGGGATTCATGGCCAACGAACGGACAATGGCAATTCTCTGCTTCTGCCCGCCCGACAGGGTGGACGGATACACGTCTGCTTTGGCTTCCAGACCGATGCGGCGAAGCAGTTCCATCGCGCGGGCGTCCGCTTCGGCCACAATCTGCGCTTTTGTTTTTTCAACAGGCACCGGCGCTTCTTTTTCTTTACGGAACAGGTTGGTCAGCCACAGAAAGGCGTTGTGCCGCTGTGCTCTGTGCATATCCTGCAGCGCCAGTTTGACAGGCGCGAACATAATGTTCTGTTTGACGGTTTTGTTGTTGAACAGATTGAACTGCTGAAAAACCATGCCCATTTTTCGGCGGCCTTCGTTGATGTCGATGCGGTTCTCGCGGTTGACTTTCCGCAGGGCGGCACGGTAGGCCTTCCCCTCGGCCTCATGCTTTTCGTGAAGAAGGTCCTCCGCCTTGATTTTGCGAATAACTTCTTCATCGCAAAAACCGGTTTCCTCCATCACTTTTTTATAAGTGTCCGACGCACGGATGACATCGAAATGCAGATACGGGTCGGCCGGGGTGAGGAGTTTTCCTTCCATCCAGACCTCGCCGAACGTCGGCGTTTCGAGCAGGTTCATGCACCGCAGAAGCGTACTTTTTCCGGAGCCGGACGCACCGATGATGGCAACGACCTCGCCCTTCTCAATGTTGGTGGAGACGCCTTCCAGCACTTTCAGCGAACCGAAATTTTTATAAAGATTGCGGATTTCAAGCACGGGTTTTGAGCCTCCTCTCAAATTTTTTCATGAGTCTTGACAGTGTGAAATTCAGAACGAAATACACGATGCCGGCAATCATCAGCGTGGGCATTGCATTGAAAGTGACACCTTTTATTTGCAAATAGACCGTCATCAGTTCTCCGACAAAGAAGGTCGAAGCAAGGGACGTTTCCTTAATCACCGTGATAAATTCGTTGCCGAGGGCGGGAAGAATATTGCGGACAGCCTGCGGAAGAACAATGTCGGTCATGGTCACGGCGCGACCGAGGCCGAGGCTTCGGGCTGCCTCCGTCTGCCCCTTATCCACCGCCTCGATGCCGGAACGGATAATTTCCGAAACATAGGCCGAACTGTTAATAGCGAGCGCCACGGCCACGCAGAAAAAGGGCGACAGATTCATGCCGGGAATCATCATCGGAAGAAGAAAATAGCCGACATAGAGTTGAAGCAGGGCGGGCGTACCGCGCACGACTTCCACGAATGCCGAGATAAAAAAATTCAGGACCTTGATATTGAATAACCGCAGAACGGCAAGGAGCGAACCGAACAACACACCGGCGCCGACCGCAATCAGGGAAAGAAGCAGCGTATATCCGACACCTTTGACGAGAAACTGATACCAGTACTGCGCAAAGATTTTTCCCATATCGGAAATCAACTCGATAAAATACAAAATATGTCCTCCGTTGTACCTTTGATAAAATGCAGAAGGCGCCACCGCGGAAAATTCCGCGATGGCATGCCCCCGTTTCCGGGAAATTTATTCTGCGGCGTCGTCTTTCTTTATCTTATTGCCGTCGTCATCGAAACCGAGGTCATCAAGTGTTCCGACGTTGGCGTACACCTTGCAGGCATCGTACCAGTCGTTGAAAACATTCTTGGCTTTCAGTTCTGCAAGAATTTCGTTGACCTGCGCAAGAAGTTCGTCATTGTTCTTGTTGATAAGGATGACGTTGTACTTGTACTTATCGTCGACTTCAAATTTAAAACCGGAAAGATGCAGGTCAGAATTGTTGGCAAGGACGGCGTCGGCGTTACCCTGTTCCAGTGCAACGGCGTCCACCTGACCGGCTTTCAAAGCAGTAATAGCCTCGTCGGTTTTACTGAATTGTTGCAGTTTTGCACCGGCGGGAACCAACTGTTCCTTCGTCAGCATTTCCTGCAAAGACGCGCCCTGCGCACCGACGGTTTTGCCCGCAAAATCGGCGACGGAAGAGAAGGTTACGCCCGCCTTTGTCACGATGACCTGGTCGCTTGCGGCCTCACCGGCTTCATAACCGGTCGAGATGTTGAAACTTTCCGCGCGCTTGGCCGTCCAGGAGAAGCCGGACATACCGAGGTCGGCCTGTCCGGTCTGCACCGCCGTCATGGCCGCGTCAAAACTGACGGTTTTGACAACCAGTTTCATATTCAGTTGCTTGGCTATGTAGTTGGCAAGAAGAATGTCGAAACCGACAACGGAATCCTGCCCCGATTTGGCAAGGTCGACAAATTCCAGCGGCGCAAAGTCAGGCGAGGTGGCAACGGTCAGCGTTTTTTCCGCATCCGTCGGTGCTTTGACCTCGGCGAGATATTTGTTATACGCTTTGTCAAGCGCCTCGGTCTGTTCACCGCAGGAGACAGCGGCCAGTGCGGCCGTGCAAAGAGTGGCAATCGTCAGAAGAAGTGCAATAATTTTTTTCATGTTCGGTAACCTTTCTTCGGGAAATTCCCGTCTTTTTCGTTTGGATGTACTCTATTATACTCGCCGATTTCCGTTTGTCAATAGGTTTTTGCAAAAAAATTCATGTTTTTTTGAAATTTGTCGGTATTTCGATTTTTTATGCAAAAATATGCGTATTTTTATGCAATATTCATGAAAAAACAACAGACAGGCGGGAACGAGCGGAAAATTTACTTGATTTTGCGTGGGCAGTGTGGTAAAATAATCAGTGGTAAGAAGAAAAAACGGCCGGGAGGCCCGTTCTTCCTTATTATATTGATACCTCGGAGACTCTCATGATTGCTTTATCCGTCTCTTCCCTCTCGCTCTCGTTCGGAACGAACACCGTACTGAAAGATATTTCTTTTTCTGTCAACGACGCCGACAGAGTCGGTATTATCGGTGTCAACGGCGCAGGAAAAACCACACTGTTCCGTCTGATTACCGGCGAATACACACCCGACGGGGGCGCCGTCTACATTCAGAAGGGACACACCGTCGGGCTTCTCGAACAGAACGCCGACCTCACCGCCCTGCCCGGCGACATGACCGTGCTTGACTATATGTACACAGCCTTCCCCGCGCTTCTGGCCGCGGAGGACAACATCCGCCGGCTGGAGGGCGAACTTTCGGCGACAGACGGCGACGACCATGACGCCGTCGGGGCGCTCACCCTCGCGCTGAACGAAGAAAACCGGAAATACGCGGAAGGAGGCGGCCTTGAATTCCGCGCCCGCTGTCGCAGCACGCTTCTGCGGCTCGGTTTTACCGAAGACCTTTTGTCGCAGAAGATTTCCACCCTTTCGGGCGGACAGTACACCCGCCTCGCCCTTTCCCGCCTGCTCGCAACGGAGCCGGACATTCTCATGCTCGACGAGCCGACCAACCATCTCGACATCGACGCCCTCACTTTTCTCGAGAACTTTCTTTCCTCTTATAAAAAGACAGTTCTCGTCATTTCCCACGACCGTTATTTTCTCGACCGCGTCACAACCAAAACCCTGATGATCCGCTACACGGAAGCCAGACTTTATAACGGCAATTACTCCGTGTCGAAGGCACAGCAGGAAGCCGACGCCGCCGCACAGGAAAAAAGATACAAAGAACAGCAAAAAGAAATCGCCCGTATCCGGGCGAACATTGAATTTCAGAAACGCTGCAACCAGGAGCACAACTACGTCACCGTCCGCGCCAAGGAAAAACAACTGGCGCGCATGGAAAAGGTGGAAAAGGTGAGACGTGACCCGAAGGACATCCGCCTCTCCTTCGCGGTGGAGGAAGAAAGCGCCAACGACGTTCTGGAAGCCAAAAACCTTTCCTTTTCCTATCCGGGCGGCGCGCCGCTCATCAAAAATATGTCTTTTCTTATCAAAAGATATGAGCGGGTGTTTTTCCTCGGACCGAACGGGTGCGGAAAATCCACCCTCATGAAACTGTTCAACGGGAAACTCGCCCCGACGGGCGGACGGCTGACCCTCGGATACAACATCAAAATCGGTTACTACGACCAGGAAAACCGCGGACTGCACGAAACTTTGACTGTATTCGGAGAAATGCGCGAGGCGTATCCGCAGAAAACCGACCTGGAACTCCGTTCCACCCTTGCCCTGTTTCTGTTCGGCGCGGAAGATATAGAAAAACCCGTCTCCGCCCTGTCGGGCGGCGAACGGGCGCGGCTGACGCTGGCCAAACTGATTCTCAAAAAAGTCAACCTTCTGATTATGGACGAGCCGACCAACCCTCTGGACATCGGTTCGGCCGAGGCGCTCGAGGCGGCCATCGCCGCCTTTGACGGCACCGTCATTGCCGTTTCGCACGACCGTTATTTCATCGACCGTCTCGCAACGCGTATCATCGAACCGGACACGGCGAGAGAAAACGGCATTATCGACTACGCGCTCGGTGAGGCGGACGCGCCTTTTGCCGAATATCTGCGCCTGCGCGAGATGCGCCGCACAGACCTTGCCGCGGCGGCGCCGGCACCGGCCGCCTCCGCCGGAAAAGCGGATTACGAACAGCAAAAGCGCGAAAACGCCGAAAAGCGCAACCGCGAAAGAAAAACGGAACGCGCCAAGGCGCGCATTGCCGAACTTGAAGCGCACATCGAAGCGCTCGATGCGGAACTGTTCGGAGAGGCCGCGACGGATTATGTCCGCGCCGCCGAAATCGATAAAGAAAAGACTGCAGCCGAAGAAGAACTTCTCTCGCTCTACGAGTTGGTGATGGACTGATTTTCGTCTGCCGGCGGCGTCCCGTCTTCGGGGACGGGCGGCACCATGGGCACATCGGGCGCGGCAAAGGACTTGCCGTCGTATACCGACAGAAAACAGTCGTCCGAGGACACCGTCCGGAAACGGACGCCGAGGATTTTGATATACCGGAGAAATTCGTATTCATAACTGGACAGAGGACGTTCGTATGCGTCGTTTGTCTGCGCGGCGACCAGAACATCGTCGTCGAAGAATCCGACGATGATGAGCGTGTGATAAAAGCCGTCTGCGGCGCGGCCGAGTTGAATGACGTCTCCCACTTCCGCTTCGTCGGCCGTCACCTCGCGGCCGAACGGACCGACGCCCGTATTGCCCGTGATAAAATTGTAGAAATACGGAACGCCCGTCCACGACGGGGAACGTTCATTCTGCGATATGTAATACCATCCGTACAGCGGCAGATAATTCATCTGACAGGAACCGGCATATACACATTGCGACACAAAATTGGTGCAGTTTCCGCCGATACCGCGGAAATCGCCGAACAGCGGGTTTTGCGAAAATGCCCATCTTGCGGCATATCTGACCGCGAACTCTCTCCGATAAGGCCGTATAACCAACATAAAGTTTTCCTCCGTAGGATGTGTGACATCCCTATTATTTTATGAAAGGGGGCTTCCCGTGTTTCATATTCTGGTCGTTGACGACGACAAAAACACAAGACGCTATATCCGCGCCCTGCTCGAAAAAGAAAATTACACGGTATCGACCGCCGAAAACGGAGAGGACGCCCTGTGCATACTGGATAAAGAGCACATCGACCTTGCCGTGCTCGACGTTATGATGCCGAAAATCGACGGGTACGAATTTACGAAAATCGTCAGAAATGCAAACAATGATTTACCGATTCTAATGGTTTCCGCCAAACAATTGCCCATCGACCGCAGAGAAGGATTCCGCGCCGGAACGGACGATTATATCACAAAACCGATTGACGAAGAAGAAATGCTTCTTCGCATCAAGGCACTGCTGCGAAGAGCGAAAATCGCGAGCGAACGGCGTATTGTGATAGGCGACGTAGTGCTCGACTATGATTCCCTGACCGTGACGGGACACGGCGAGGTGCAGGAACTGCCCCAAAAGGAGTTTCTCCTGCTTTACAAACTTCTCTCTTATCCCGGGAAAATTTTCACCCGCATTCAGCTCATGGACGAAATCTGGGGAGCGGAGACGGACAGCGGCTGGGAAACCGTGACCGTGCACATCGGCCGGCTTCGCCGACGGTTTGAATCCTATCCGGAGTTCACCATCGAATCGGTGCGCGGGCTCGGGTACAAGGCGGTGAAAAACATATGAAAAAGGCAAAAACCAACGCGGGCGGCGACCCGCAGTCGCGTCTGTCGCTGACGCTCCTTTTCTGCGCGCTCTTCTCCGTGCTTCTTCTGTCCATGCTTCTCGCCGTCGGCACCATTGCGCTGATTCTCGTCAATACGGGGGCTCTCGGCAGCGGTGAACTCGGCCTTGTCAACGGCAACCTTCTCATCCTGATTATTCTCGGCGGCAGCGCCGTCCTCGGAATGACAAGCGCTTTCTTTTTCGGACGTTTTTTCATGACGCCCATCAAAGCCATGATTGACATGATGAACCGCCTCTCCGCCGGGGATTTTCATTCCCGCATTACCTTCCGCGGGATTCTCGCCAAGCAGAAAACGGTGGCGAAACTGACGGACAGCATCAACCGCACGGCGGAGGAGCTCGAACGGACGGAAATGTTCCGCACGGATTTCGTGAACAATTTTTCCCACGAATTCAAGACGCCGATTGTGTCCATCGCGGGGTTTGCCGGTCTTCTGAAGGACGGCAACCTGTCGGAAGAAGAAAAACGGGAATATATCGGAATCATCGAAGAGGAATCTCTCCGTCTCTCCGCCATGGCCACCAACGTACTGAATCTGACCAAAGTAGAAAATCAAACTATTCTTTCGGACACATCGACATACAATCTTTCCGAACAAATCCGCACGTGTTTTCTTCTTCTCGAAAGCAAGTGGGACAAAAAACGGGTGGATTTTCATCTGGATTTTGACGAATACACCGTCACGGCCAACGAAGAGTTGCTCAAACAAGTCTGGCTCAATCTTCTTGACAACGCCGTCAAATTTACCGACGAGGGCGGCCGCATCTGCGTGCGCATCGAAAAAGAAACCGGCGGGCTTGCCGTTTCCGTGACCAATACGGGCAGTACCGTGCGCCCCGAAGACCGCGAAAAAATTTTCCGCAAATTCTATCAGGCAGACACGTCGCACGCCACCGACGGAAACGGCATCGGTCTTGCCGTCGTCAAGCGGATTGTCGACCTGCACGGCGGCACTGTGACAGTGGATTCCGCAGACAACGAAACGACGTTTACCGTACAGCTGCCATTATGAGCGATATAGAGAAAAACGGGCTTTCCCTTCCGGCGGCCCGTTTTTCTTTATACACGACGCTGCGGAGAAAGTTTATTTTCAGTTTATATTTCTTTCTATAATTTTCTTTAATGTCGCGTCCTCGCGCGACAAAAGAAATGTACGGAAGGAAAAAACATATGACAGACATACTGATTTTTGCCGCCGTCGCCGTCGCGGCGTATTTCATTGCGGGTTTCAACCCCGCCATCTTCTTCTCGAAAACGGTCTATCATGCGGACATCCGCACCGAGGGGAGCGGGAATCCCGGTTTTACCAATTTCAAACGGGTATACGGCGGAGCGCTTTCGTGGGTGGTCTGCTTTCTCGACATTGTAAAGGGCGCTGCGGCACTTCTTCCCGGCGGATTTCTCTTTTCGTACTTATACGGTGCATGGCAGTTCGGCGTGGCCTACGCCGGGATGTTCGCCATGCTCGGGCACGCGTATCCCGCCGTTTACGGGTTCCGCGGCGGCAAAGGATTTCTTGTCTGCCTGACAACGGCATGGTTTCTCGACTGGAGAGCGGGCACGGCGGCAACGCTCATGCTGATGCTGGTGCTCTTCACGCTGAAATACATGTCTCTGTCCTCTATTCTCGCCGTCACGGCGGGACTGGCTGTCCTTTGTTTCACCGGCGCCCCCTTGCCCGTCTGTCTGATGTACGCGGCGTGCGTTGTTTTCATGACGGTACGGCACAAGGCCAATATCCGCCGTCTTTTTCTCGGAACGGAATCCAAATTCGCGTTGGTACATAAGAAAGCATGAAAAACGAAAATACAAGGGTGCCCGTCCGCGCCGGTATCGACATCGGTTCCACCACCGTCAAACTGGTGCTGACGGACGAGAAACACAACATACGGTTCGGCGAATACCGCCGCCACCTT
Source organism: uncultured Eubacteriales bacterium (assembly GCA_934417455.1). Taxonomy (GTDB): domain Bacteria; phylum Bacillota; class Clostridia; order Oscillospirales; family CAG-272; genus UBA1740. The sequence continues at coordinate 4,670 of CAKRWK010000011.1, read as the reverse complement.
TCCCATACGAGAGAGACTCTCTCTGCATTGCTCCGCGAGGCACAGGCCGCCTTCGGCGACATTCCGGTCACCGTTCATATGACGGGGTCGGGAGCACTCGGCATTGCCAAATCCGTCGGTCTCCCGTTTGTACAGGAAGTCGTCGCCGTGGCCACGGCACTGCGCGAGCGGTGCCCGCAGACGGACGTGGCCGTCGAACTCGGTGGCGAGGATGCGAAAATCATTTACTTTGCCGGCGGACTTGACGAGCGGATGAACGGTGTCTGTGCCGGCGGCACGGGCTCCTTTATCGACCAGATGGCGGCGCTTCTGCAGACGGACGCCGAGGGGCTCAACGAACTGGCCAAAGACGCGAAAGAAATGTATCCCATCGCATCGCGTTGCGGTGTATTCGCCAAAACGGACATACAACCGCTCATCAACGACGGCGCGGCACGCGCCGACATTGCCGCATCCGTCTTTCAGGCCGTCGTCAATCAGACGGTGTCCGGCCTTGCCTGCGGCAAGCCCATCCGCGGACACGTCGCTTTTCTCGGCGGGCCTCTGCATTTTCTTACCGAACTGAGGATGGCCTTTGTCCGCACACTGAAACTCACGGGGGACGAGGTCATAGAACCGGAAAGTTCCCATCTGTTTGCCGCGCTCGGCGCCGCTATGGCGGAGAACGGCGAGGGGCACTTTCCCCTCTCGGAGATTCTCCGCCGGCTGGAAGAAAACACCGGGGCGGATTTTGAAACAAAACGTCTGCCGCCGCTGTTTGAAAGTGAGGCGGACTATGCCGCCTTCGCCGAAAGACACGAAAGTGCCAAGGCAGAACGCGGCGACCTCGCCACCTACTGCGGTCCTTGTTTTCTCGGCATCGATGCCGGCTCTACCACAACAAAAACCGTGCTGATTGATAATGACGGCCGCCTTCTCTTCTCCACCTACGAAAACAACGCCGGGGACCCCATCAAAACCGCCGTGCGCGCCATGGCGCGGCTTTCGGACGCCATGCCCGATGGCGCGTATATCGCAGGCTCCTGCTCCACGGGATACGGCGAGGCACTCCTCGCCGCCGCGTTTTCTCTCGACGGAGGCGAGGTGGAAACCGTGGCACACGCGACGGCCGCCCGTTTCTTCGACCCGAAAACCGACTGCGTACTCGACATCGGCGGGCAGGACATGAAATGCATCCGTCTGAAAGACGGCACGGTGTCGTCCATCATGCTGAACGAAGCCTGTTCTTCCGGATGCGGCTCTTTCATTGAAAATTTTGCCGCGTCTCTCGGTCTCACGGCCGCCGAATTTGCCGATGCGGCCATACACGCCAAGGCCCCCGTCGACCTCGGTACGCGGTGCACCGTGTTCATGAACTCCAAGGTTAAGCAGGCACAAAAGGAAGGCGCCGCCCTCGGCGACATTTCGGCCGGTCTTGCCTATTCCGTCATCAAAAACGCGCTTTACAAGGTTATCAAACTGTCCGATGCCCGCGACCTCGGCTGTCACATCGTGGCCGAAGGCGGCACGTTCTACAACAGAGCCGTTCTGCGTGCACTGGAACTCGTGGCGGGCGCAGAGGTAACAACCCCCGATATTGCGGGACTGATGGGTGCGTTCGGCGCCGCCCTGATTGCAAAATCCCGCGCCACGGGAGAAAAAAGCAAAATGCTTTCCTTTCCGGACATTGCGAATCTCACCTACGAAAGCCGCACAACGCGGTGCGGAGGATGCGAGAACAACTGTCTTTTGACCGTCAACACCTTCTCCGGCGGCAAACGGTACATCACGGGCAACCGCTGCGAAAAGAAAATCGGCGGAGGCGGAAACAAAAAGGGCGAAAATCTCTTTGAATACAAGAGAAAGCGCATGTTCGATTATCCTCCGCTCGACCCGGAGACGGCACCGCGCGGCGTGATAGGACTTCCCCGCGTACTCAACATGTACGAAAACGACCCGTTCTGGGCCACCTTCTTCGAGAAACTCGGTTTTTCCGTAGTGCTTTCTCCCTTCTCCGGTCATAAGATATACGAACTCGGCATGGATTCCATCCCGTCCGAATCGGAGTGCTACCCGGCCAAACTGTCGCACGGTCACATTCAATGGCTGATAAAAGCCGGTGTGAAAACGATTTTCTATCCAAGCGTGTACTACGAACGCCGCGAAACGGAATACGCGCAGAACCGTTACAACTGCCCCATGGTCATCGCCTATCCAGAAAACATCAAAAACAACATAGAAGAGATTTCCGACTGTCATATCCGCTATATTCACCCGTTTCTTTCCTTTACAAAAGAGAAGGTAACGGAAAACCGACTTGTCGAAATATGTAAAGAAGAATGGGTAATTCCGGCAAAAGAGGTGCGGGCAGCCGTGCGCGCAGCCTATGCAGAACAGACAAGAGCCAAGGAAGACGTCCACGCAGAAGGCACACGCGTTCTGCGACTGATGGAAGAGCGTGGGGAGCGCGGCATCGTGCTGGCCGGACGGCCATACCACATCGACCCGGAAATCAATCACGGCATTCCGGAGATGATAGCGTCCTACGGTTTCCATGTTCTGACGGAGGACAGCCTGCCCGTCGACCCGACGGGCGAACGGCATCTGCGCGTACTTGACCAATGGACATATCATTCCCGTATTTACAACGCTGCGGAATTTGTCGTCGGAAGAAGCGACCTTGAAATGGTACAACTCAACTCGTTCGGATGCGGACTGGATGCCGTGACAACGGACCAGACGGCGGAAATTCTCGAGGGTGGCGGAAAATTCTATACGCTTCTCAAAATCGACGAGGTAAACAACCTCGGCGCCGCGCGTATCCGCATCCGCAGTCTGATGGCGGCCATGAAGGAAAAACAGACGGGACAAGCCCCCGCCGAAAGATATTCTTACGGAAGACAGGCATTCACGAAAGACATGCGCGACGACGGTTATACCATTCTCGCCCCGCAGATGAGCCCCGTGCACTTCAATCTTGTCGCCCCCGTTTTCAACCGATACGGCTATCGGGTGGAAATGCTGAACAATGCGACGCGCTCCGCCGTCGACATCGGACTCAAATACGTCAACAACGACGCCTGCTATCCGTCGATTATCATGGTCGGACAGATGATGGAAGCCGTCCTCTCCGGCGCATACGACACCGACCGCCTCGCCCTGCTCATGACGCAGACGGGCGGATGCTGCCGGGCGAGCAACTATATCGGATTCATCCGTCGGGCACTCGACAAAGCCGGGTATCCTAACATCCGCGTCATTTGTCTGAACGCCGTCGGCATAGAGAACAACGCGGGGTTCCGCGTCACTTTGCCCATGCTTCTTGACGGCCTGCGCGCGCTGATTTTCGGCGACCTTCTCATGCGCTGCGTCTACCGCACGCGCCCCTACGAAAAAGAAGCGGGCGCGGCGGATGCCTTACACGCAAAGTGGGAAGGCATCTGCACGCACACGCTTCTCGGTGAAAAGACGGGGTACACATACGAGAGTATCTGCCGCGGCATCGTAGAAGACTTCGACCGCCTGCCGCTTGACGAAAAGGTAAAAAAACCGCGCGTCGGCATCGTGGGCGAAATTCTCGTCAAATACATGCCGCTCGCGAACAACTACCTTGTAAACCTTCTGGAATCGGAGGGGGCAGAAGCCGTTGTTCCCGATTTTCTCGACTTCCTTGCCATGTTCGTCTACGATATGGATTACAAACACAAGGTGCTCGGTGCGTCATGGATACGGAGCGTACTTTCCTTCGTCGGGCGCGACGCGCTGGAGAAACTCCGCCGTCCCGCCGCCAGGGCGCTGAAAGAAAGCCGGCGCTTCTGTGCCCCCGTTGACATCGACACCATTGCGGACTATGCAAAACCGTTTCTTTCCGTCGGCAACCAGTACGGCGAGGGATGGTTCCTCTGCGGCGAAATGGTGGAACTTCTGCGCGAGGGCGTGGAAAACATCGTCTGCATTCAACCGTTCGGCTGTCTGCCGAACCATGTGGTCGGCAAGGGTGTCATCAAAGCGCTGAAAAAAGCCTATCCGCGTGCCAACATTGCGGCGGTGGACTACGACCCCGGCCTCAGCGAAGTCAATCAGTTGAATCGTATCAAACTGATGCTGGCTGTCGCCGAAGAGAACATGAGACAGACGGACAAAACATAGAAAAACAACAGGTCGGAAAAATCCCGGAAGCGGAGGGACATGCGCAATGGAAAACGGCACAGAATCGACTAAACAGTAAAAATTACACGCGGAAAGCCGAAGTTTTCCGCGTTTTCTATTGACAAACGCACATGTTCGGTATATAATCGGGTGTATCAACATACCTGCGCGGTATGTTGAACAAACAGAAAGAAGGTACACGATATGTCAAACATCTATATGTCTGCGGACGAACTTATCGGAAAAACCCCCCTTTTGCGGCTGACACACATAGAAGAAGAATACGGGGTGCATGCGAAAATTCTCGCAAAACTCGAATATTTCAACCCGGCCGGGTCGGTCAAGGACAGAGTGGCTAAAGCCATGATAGACGACGCGGAGAAAAAGGGACTTCTGAAACCGGGATCGGTGATTATCGAACCGACATCGGGCAACACCGGCATCGGACTTGCCTCGGTGGCGGCGGCGAGAGGCTACCGCATGATTGACGTCATGCCGGACACCATGTCCGTCGAACGCCGTCTACTGATGCGCGCTTACGG